>JAYUAL010000138.1:0-5265 GCA_043741355.1 Gemmatimonadales bacterium
TGGTCAACCCTGCCACGGCGCTCAAGGGCCAGCCGAACGAGGGTTTGGTCAAGCAGAACATCAAGAATTCCATCGGCGCGAAGGGCGACAATGACCGGGATCGCTGAGTGCTGAGGTGAGCGGAACCGGCTGGATCGTGGTGGTGCGGCTTTCCGACAGTTTCCGGATTGCCATAGCCGAGCTCGCCCGCGAGCTCGGCCTTGGCGTGGTGGAGGCTTCGGCCGGCGATCTGGGAGCGCTCCCGCCCGGGGCGGTGGCGGTGCTCCTGCTCGCCGGAGGTGAGGAAGCCGCCGCCATTGATCTGCTGGGAGCTGCACCGGCTTCTGCCGTTCCCCGGCTGCTGGTCGGCGCGGCGGCGGATCACCGTCTGGCGGCGACGGCGGTATCCCGCGGCGCAGCGGACTATTTCGCGCTGCCCCAGGACCTCGATCTGCTTCGTCGCACGGTCGACCGGGTTGCCCGGGCGGCGGCGGCCGCGAGCGAATCGGAGCGGTTCGCGGCCCTGGAGCGAGAGCGGAATGGCTTCGAGACGATTCTGGGGCGGAGCGCGGCGCTGACCCGGGTGATCGCCCAGGCCCGCCGCGTGGCCGCCCATCGCGATCTCACCGTGCTCATCGGAGGTGAGACGGGCACCGGCAAGGAGCTCCTCGCTCGGGCTCTGCACTACCAGGGCCCCCGCTCGAAGCAACCCTTCGTCGAAATCAACTGCGCCGCTATCCCGGCCAACCTGCTGGAAAGCGAGCTCTTCGGCCACGAACGCGGCGCGTTCACCGGCGCGGTCCAGGCCAAGCCCGGCCTGTTCGAGCTGGCCCATGGCGGGACGATCTTTCTCGACGAGATCGGCAACCTCCCCTTCGACCTGCAGCCGAAGCTGCTGCGGGTCCTGGAGGAGCGGGAGCTCCGCCGGGTCGGAGGTAACCAGCCCCGCCGGGTTGATGTGCGAGTGATTGCGGCCACCCACCTCGATCTGGCGACGGCGGTGCGCGAGGGCGCCTTTCGGGAGGATCTGTACTTTCGGCTCAACGTGGTTCCTCTGGTGTTACCGCCGCTCCGGGAGCGCGAGGGCGATGCGGAGCTCCTCGCCGAGGCGATGGTGGCCCGGTTCGCGGCGAGCTACGGGTTCCCGGTGCCGGCGCTCGGCCCCGAGGTCCGCGCGCTGCTGCGCAGCCATTCCTGGCCCGGCAACGTCCGCGAGCTTCGAAACGCTATCGAGCGGGCCATGGTACTCTCCCCGGCGGGAACCCTGCTGGCCGACGACTTTCTCCCTACGGCCCTCCCCCAGGAGCGGGATCCCTCGGTCATCGCTTTCCCCGCAACCCTGGCCGGCGTCGTCCGCTCGGCGGTACTCGAAACGCTGCGGCAAGCCGGCGGCAATAAATCGCAGGCCGCGCGGCGGCTGGGCATTTCTCGTCCGCGGCTTCAACGAATTCTGTCCGGGGAATCCGACGATTCTCTCGACGCTATGGAGACCTGATATGATCTCGACCCGTCCCCTCCGCCGGATCACGGCCGTCTTGCTCGCGGTCGTCGCCGGCTGTGGCTCCGGTACCACCGAGCCCACGCCCGGGGAGGAGCGCCCCGAGGCCACGCTCAAGATTCTCCGGCTGGCCGGGAACGCGCCGCCGATCTTCAACCCGGTGGTCTCCTTTTGGGCCAAGCGGGGCCAGAACTCCGAGGCGGAGCTTTTCTTCCGGAAACCGGACGGTTCCCGCGGCGACAAGTACGTCCGACTCGACCTCAGTGGCCGGAGCCTGCTGGCCTATCCCGACGGACGGCTCTTCGCCGACGGGGACTCGGTCCTGATCACCATGCGGGTTAGCGACCCCCAGCGGATCCTGATCGAGTTCGAACCCAGTGGGCTCCGATTCAACCCGGAGCAGCCGGCGGAAGTGGAGATCCGCTACGACCATGCGAACGGGGACTTCGATGGAGACGGCGATCAGGACGGCCAGGACCGCCAGATCGAGCAGATGCTTTCCATCTGGCGCCAGGAATCGGCGGCAGCGCCGTTCGTGCGCCTGGGCACGGTTCGCATCCAGGATCTGAAGGAGCTCGACGCCAGGCTCCTCGGATTCAGCCGTTTGGCGATAGCCTACTGAGTGACGGCCGAGAACGTGGTGCGGTTACCCGACGACGGATCCGAGCGGCAACTCCGCGACTTGCTGGCCACGGGGCAGTATCAGGAGGCGCTCGATCGCTTCCCGCCCGACGCGGTCGACGACATCGCGGAGCGGCCCCATGTGGCGCTTGGCGTGGCCACCGCCGCGACCCGGCTCGGCGCCCTCGACCAGGGCGCCCGGCTCGCCGCCGGCGCCCTCGACGGATTCCGGCTTCGCGTCGACGATGACGGCCGGATGCGCTGTCTCAATCTTCTGGGGGCGATCGCCTACGAGCGCGGCCTTTTCGATGAGGCCAGCGTGGCCTTCGCGGCATCGCTGGAGCTGAGCCGCACCCTCGGGGATCTGCAGAGCTGGGCCCGCGCGTCGAACAACCTGGCCAGTGTGGCGCTCCAGCAGGGCCGCCTGGACGAGTCGGGCAGTCTCTATCGGGAGGTCATGCTGGCCTACCAGCGCCTGGGCGACCGGCGCGGATTGGCCGAAGCGTCGCACAACCTCGGCGTCGCCAGCCGGGAGCTGGGACAGCTCACAGAAGCCGAGCACTTGGGGGAGCAGGCGGTCCGCCACGCCGAGCTGGTCGGCGATCCCACCCTCGTCGCGCTGGCGATGACCGGACAGGCGGAGACGGCGGTGTCGAAGGGCGCTATGGCCGTGGCGGCCGAGGGGCTGGAGCGCGCCGAGGCGTTTGCCCGGGCAGCCGGGGATGAGATCGGCATCGCGGAGGTGCAGCGGGTTCGGGCCGAGCGATGGTTAATGCTGGGAGAGGCGGCGCGGGCGGTTTCCGCTGCGGAATCAGCGCGTGCCGTGGCCCAGCGATTCGGCAGCGCCCAGATCCAGGCCGAATGCGCCGCGATCGCGATGCGGGCCTACCAGCGACTGGGTCAGCCGAGCGAGGCGGAAGACCGCCGCGCGGAAGCGGAAGCGTTGTTCAGCTCCCTGGGCGGCGCGCTCAACTTGGCGCGGCTCCGTGAGGCGGCAGAGACCTGAGCAGGTCCCGCTCCCCGCTTACCGCTCCCCGCTCACCCTCCACTTCCCCACCCCCGCCAGCCACGAATACGGATCGATGGTGAGCCCCTCCACCCGTTTCGCCACTGCGGCCACGCTGGTCGGCGTGTAGAGCCAGATGGCCGGCACGTCCTGGTTGAGCTGCGCGATTACCTCGCGCCACGCCGCGCGTCCCTCGCTCGCCGACCCGGTGATCGACGAAGCGCGCCGGAAGAGCGAGTCGAAGGTCGTGCTCCGGTAGTGGCTGTAGTTGAGCGCGCCAATACCAGCGGTAGTCCACTGGTCGCCCAGCCCGCGCGGGCTAGGCTCGTCCAGCCACGCTCCGATGAAGCTCTCGAACTTGCCGGTCCGCATCCGCTCCTGGAACACCGGGAAGTCGACGATCGTGACGCTCGCTTTGACCCCCGCCCTCCGCCACATCTCCTGCGCGATCACCGCAAGGTTCTTGCGCGCGGCGCTGGTCCCCGGCACCAGGATGTCGACCGCGAGAGCCTTCCCGCCCCGGCGCCGCATTCCGTCGCTCCCCCGCTTCCACCCGGCCTGCTCGAGCGCCAGTCCGGCGGCCGCGGTATCGAACGGCGCCACCGGAATGGACTCGTCATAGATCCAGAGAATCCGCGACATCGGTCCCGGCGGCGCCACGGCGCCGGGGCCCAGCGCCGCGCGCGCCGCCGTGGCACGATCGGTGGCCATGGCGAGGGCCCGCCGAATCTCGCGAATGGCGACGGCGCTGCTTCCGGGGGCGTCCAGATTGAATCCCAGGAACCCGTACACGGCCGCAGGGTACGATACGGTGCGAAGCGAAGAGTCCGCCGCGACCTGGGCCACTCGGGCCGAGTCACCGATCGACTCGAGCAGATCGGCCTCATGGCTCAATATCAGATTCAGCGCGGCGTCGGGGTCGCCGGCAAAGCGCCAGACCAGGCGCCGGATCGCCGCCGCGTCCCTGGCAAACTCAGTGCGCTCGAGCGTCAGGGTCTGGCCTTTGGTCCACCCGGCGAGCCGGTAAGGACCCGAACCCACGACCATGCTCGCTCCTTGCGAATCGGCCCACCGTCCCCGGGGAATCGAATCCCAGACATGGCGCGGCAGAACTCGCACATTCCAGGTGGCGTCATACCACTGCTCGGGATCGGGCCGGGCAAAGTGCACCAGCACGGTGGAGTCGTCTTGCGCCGAGGCGGTGATCCGGCCGGCCAGGACCGGGCGGGCCAGGGCATCGACTGCGCTGTCGGCATAGGCGTCGAAAGAAAAGGCGACATCGGCCGCGGTGACCGGAACGCTGTCCTGCCAACGGGCTCCGCTCCGTAGGTGAAAGCGGAGGGTCACCGAGTCCACTCGTTCCCACCTCGACGCCAATCGGGGCGCCAGCGCCGAGCTGTCGAGGGGTGATCTGCCCCCCGGAAGCTCGGCGAGCCGCTCGTATATAAGGTCACTCACATCCCGACCGACCGACTCTCCGACCAGGGGTGGAAGCAGCCCATCCGGTTCACCCACCGAGGCGATCACCAGGGTGTCACATCGGGCGCAAACCGCCCGATCTCCGCAGCCGGCCGCTGCCAGGATCAGGGTGGACAGGAGGACGAGGGACCGAGATAGAGGCGGTCGCGCCACATTGCGGCCCCCAACTCCTGGCCCGTGGTTTTTGAGGCTGCTGATGCGGGGCTCGTTCATCGATCCTCCTTCCCCTCGGTGCACTTCCCTGCGCCGGCGACAAGGTCACTGAGGCAATATGGTTAGACGAAACATGATAGGAAACTGTATAGATGTTGATGACGGTCCCCGCGATGCTCACATTGAGCTCCACGGGCTGCAGCAGGCAGACCCTCTTGCAGCACCTGAAGGTGGTCTATACCTCGGACAACCTGGGTCGCATTCTCGAGCTGCTTCCGTCGGTCTACAACCCGAGCCAGAAGACGACGACCGGCGCGATCGACCACTTCTCCCGCTACGCGGTGGCGTACTAGACGATGGAGGAACGGCTCCCCGCGGTTCCCCCTAAGCCCCCCGATCCGGAGCTCCGCCCAGCGGGCGACCTGCTCCGGATGGGAAGGGCCCACGACCGCGCCGGCCGCTTGGACGACGCGGTCGCGGCGTATGAGAAGGCGGTAGAAGTCGGAGGGAGGAGCGGCGAGCGGGCGGT
>JAYUAL010000139.1:0-2178 GCA_043741355.1 Gemmatimonadales bacterium
CGCTCGGTGGGGAACCGCCCCGCCTCCAGCGCGTCGCCGTAGACGCTCAGCTTCCGCGCATTCTGCGCGAAGGCGCCCGCGACCTCGCCGATCGCCGACACGCCGAGCCCCAGGAGGTCCGGCGCGGCCCGGACGGCATACCCCATGAAATTGCGATACAGCGCGCCGGTCTCCGCGGCGCGGGCGAGGTCATCGTCCGGGAGGGCGAAGTGGTCCATCCCGATTTGCCGGTAGCCGGCCGCCGTCAGGGTGTCGATGGCGAGCGCGAGCAACTCCAGCTTGAGGGCGGGCGCGGGGAGCGTGTCGCTGGGGATCTGCTTCATGTGGCCCTTGAGCCACGGGACGTACGCGAAGGAGTAGACCGCCAGACGGTCGGGGCGGATGGCGAGCACCTGCTCGAGGGTGCGCCCGAACCCTTCGAGCGTCTGGTGCGGCAGGCCGAAGATCAGGTCGAGGTTGACGGAGGCAAATCCTTCCATCCGCGCGCGGGTTACCAGCGCTGAGGTCTCCGCCGCGCTCTGGATCCGGTGGATCGCTTCCTGCACCGCCGGCGCGAAGTCCTGGACGCCGAGGGACAGCCGGTTGAAGCCCAGCGCCCGGAGCCGCGCGATCTGCTCCTCGGTCGTGACCCGCGGGTCCGCCTCGATGCCGAGGTCGGCGTCCGGCGTGAAGGAGAAGTGCCGGGTGATGGCGCGGAAGACCCGCTCGAGCTCGGCAGCATCGTAGTAGGTGGGCGTGCCGCCGCCCCAGTGCATCTGCGCCAGGGTTCGCCGGCCCGGGAGGGCGCCGGCGAGCAACTCGATCTCGGTGAGGAGCTGATCCAGGTAGCGGGCCGCGACACCGCGGTGGCGGGTGATGATGACGTTACAGGCGCAGAAGAGGCAGCGGGCCTCGCAGAACGGAAGGTGGACGTACAGCGAGAACGGCACACTGCTCCGGCGGTCGGCCGCGGCGAGGCGCTCCCGGTACTCGATCTCGGTGAAGTCCGTGTGGAATTCCACCGCGGTCGGATAGCTGGTATAGCGGGGCCCCGGGCGGTCGTACCGGGCCAGGAGGTCCGCCGTGGTGCCGGAGGCGGGCGAGGTCATTGGGGGGTCCTTCCGGCGGCCATCACGGTGTCTACCATCGCGTGTACCGACTCCAGCGGCGTATCGGGCAGGATGCCGTGCCCCAGGTTCATGATGTGTCCGCGGCCGCCCGCCGCGGCCAGCACGCCACGGGTGTGGGCCCGAACCGCCTCGGGCGAAGCGAGCAGGACGTGGGGGTCGAGATTGCCCTGCAGCACCAGCCCGTTTCCGGTCCGGCGGCGGGCTTCGTCGAGCGGGGTGCGCCAGCAGACTCCCAATACGTCCGCGCCGCAAGCCGCGGCGTCCTCCAGGAAGTGACCGCCTCCAACGGCGAAGTAGATCACCGGGACGGGGCAGGGCTGCAGCGCGGCCAGGAGGCGGCGGACCGCGGGCAGGGCGAAAGTGCGGTATTCCTGGGGGCCGAGCAGCCCGGCCCAAGAGTCGAAGATCTGAACCGCGGCGGCCCCGGAGCGGATCTGGAACTTCAGATAGTCCGCCATCGCATCGGCGAGCCGGTCGAGCAGGAGCCGGAACGTGTCCGGCTCCCGGTACAGGAGCGCCTTGGCGGTGCCGAACCCGCTGCCGCCGTGTCCTTCCACGAGGTAGGCGGCGAGGGTAAACGGCGCTCCGCAGAATCCGATGACAGGGAGCGCGGCTCCCAGCTCCCGCACCAGGAGCGCGATCGCCTCTCCCACGAACGGCACGGCCTCGGCCATCGGCGGCGCCTGCAAAGCTTCCACCTGGGCCCGGGTCCGGATTGGCGTCGTGAAGCGTGGCCCCGGGGTAAAGGAGACCGGGCACCCCATTGCCTCCACCGGGACCAGGATGTCGGAGAAGATGATCGCCGCATCGAGCGGGAAGCGGCGGAGCGGCTGGCAACTGGCCTCGACCGCGAGCTCCGGCGTCTTGCAGAGGGTGAGAAAGTCCACCCGGGACCGGAGCTCCCGGTATTCCGGGAGATACCGGCCGGCTTGCCGCATGAGCCAGATCGGGGGGCGGTCCAGCGGCTCGCCCCGGCAGGCGCGCAGAAAGCGGTCGTTCATCGGCTCACCTCGAGAAGGGCTTCACTCGCCGCCGCGAGCGTGAACGCGATCGCCTCCTCGTCGTGGGC
>JAYUAL010000140.1:0-12161 GCA_043741355.1 Gemmatimonadales bacterium
GATTCAGCCATGGCTCAGACGTATTCCGCGAAGAGGTACGACAGCCGCCGGAAAAATATCAAGCTCACGAGGAACCCGCCGACCGCCCAGACCGTCGAATAGAGCAGGTATCCGGGTGACCAGATCACCCCGGTGCCGCCGCTGGACAGAACTCCGGTCAGCGGCTCGAGCAGATTGTGACCCTTCACAATCGCCAGGTTCATGCCCTCGAGGAGGGGCGCCATCGGGTTCAGCATGACGAGCGTGGCACCGGGCTCTCCGAGGAGGTGGGCCTCGTAGAAGACCGGCGCGAAGAAGATTCCGAAGGTCAGCAGGACCTGCACGATGTACTTGACGTCCCGAAAAAAGAGGTTTGCGCACGCCAGGAACAGCCCGGTCGCCGCCGTAAAGATCAGGGTGAGGAAGAGCAGCCCCGGCACCCAGAGGAGCGTCGCGGTATAGTGCACCCCGAGGAACGGCAGCAGGATCGCCATGAAGATCAAGCCGATCCCGGTATCCTTCGTCTGAGCCAGGACGGTGCTGAGGGTGAGCACCTCGCGCGGAAAATAGATCTTGGTGAGGAGCCCCGCGTTCCCCGACAGACTCGGCGTGGCGAAGCTGATCGCGCCGACGAAAAATGACCAGGGGAGCGCCTTGACCGCAATCGAGGCGAGCGAGGTGACATCGAGCGGCTGGCCGGCGTAGCGGGACATGGCGAGCCGGACCAGGAAGCCGGAGGCAACGATCAGAACCGGCATGAGGACCGCCCACGCGATCCCCATCACCGCCTGCTTATAGCGAATGCTCAGGTCGCGCCGGGTCAATTGGAAGAGAAGATCGCGCGCCGCCCAAATTTCGCGGATGATGGCGCGAATCTCGCCCCCCACCCCGAGCTTGAGCTCCATCGGCCGGCCGGGTGCATTCATGCCGTGACTCCATCCGAGCCACTGGGCTCGATCAACATCCCTGATTTTCTTCGCCTGCCGGGCGACTCGGGCCGCCCGCGCCTCGATGGGTCCGGGTGGCGTACCAGACGTGAAAGATGGCTCGGCTGGCGTGGCCGGCCATCCGTCGCCGGATTCGCGCCCGGGCTGTGATGTTGCCGGGAGCCAGCATCATCGGCCAGCCGAGCAGAATCCGGGGGGATTCCTCCAGCATCCGACCCACCAACGACCGGCCCAGCCGGGGCGAGCGGAGGACCATGAGGCGCCAGGCCAGCAGACTTTCCAGGTCAAACGACGGCCGAGAGAGGCCGGCGGGGCGCTGGCGCGGGGCCACGAAAGTAAGCATCGCATCCAGCCAGCCCCCCACCGCGCGCTCCGCGCTGGACGCCGGGGTGGCCGGATCGGACGCCTCCAGAGTTCGGGCCCGGGCCTCGAGGAGCGGCCAGTCCAGCGCCGCTCCGCCGCTTACCAAGGCCGCCGCCTCGAGGAATCGATCAAGACGGAAGGCCCGGATGCCATCCACCAGCCCGTGCGCGATGGCGCTCCACGCGATCTCGGTGGGGCAAGGTACTCGTACCGCGAGTCCGTGCCATTCCATCGCCTCCGATCCGGCCTGCGCCCTCCGCCACGCCTCCTCGCCGGGAACCCGGACCGATGTGCTGGAGTGAAGCTCGACAGGAACTCCCCGATGGCTCCTGACCTGCGGCAGGTGATGGTGATCGGGAGGGGGCTGGTAGTCGGGAAGGTTCTCGACGTAGCCCGCGGCACGCAGGAGCCGGTCGGCTTCGTGAACCCGGCCGGGTGGAAGCAGCAGATCCACGTCGCTGGTCACCCGAGCATTGAGATACGGGTATCGCGCCGCCAGGGCGCAGCGGGCCATGCCCTTGATGAGGATCACGGGAATCCCCGCCCCATTCAGCAGGCCCAGGACGGCGGCGGCCTCTTCCTCCACCTGCATACGGAAAGCGGTCGCCGCGACGGAATTGTTCCGAAGGGGCTCGGCCTCTGTTTTCGGGAGCGCGTCCAGCGCCCCGGCCGCGCGCAGCCTCCGCATCAGCCAGGTGGCTCCGCCCTCGTAGCCCATCAGGGCGGACAGCCCCGTGGGAGAAACGCGCTTCCAGCGGGCCACCAGGTCGCCGTCCGGCTCACCGCCCAGGCGGAGCGTTTCGATGAGCGTTTCAATCAGCGCGCGGCTCACCGGCTCGACCCGGAACGTGAGGGAAACGCGGCCAGCACCTGGTACGAGTCGACCTGCCCGATTCCGCTCTCGAGGTAGACCTGGTCATTCTGCACCAGCCAGGCATGCGCGGCCAGCCGGTTGTTTTCGTCGCGGCGCACTCCAATCCTGAGCTCGGCGGGGCGGCCGGCCCGGTGCACCAGGTAATGCAACACAAGGGCGCGGCGGAGGCAGGTCTTCTTCCACGGGGGCGGCAGCCGCGCCAGCACGCGGTCCACCCATTCGGCGAGCGACTCGTGGTCCACAGTGGCGTCGGGCGCCGGCGGCATGCGAGAGCGGCCAATCCAGCCGGTCAGGCGCTCGAGCGACACCAGGTGGATCAGCGGGGGGAAGACCAGCGCGGCCAACGACGCGCGGAGCCGCCAGCCGGGAGTGAGCCGGCGATTCAATTCGTCTGCTCCACCACGGCGGCCTTCAGGCAATGGTCGAGAAACGACCGGGTGGTTGCCGCGGCCTTGCCCTCGGACACGTCGTATTCCTCGACCAGTGCCGCGATCAGCTCGTCGAAGGACCGCGGCGTCTTGAGTGCCTCGAGCAACACCAGCCCGGTCTCGTTGACCGTGAAGTAGCGCCGCTCGCCCAGGTGCAACACCACGCCCTCGCCTTCCAGCGACGTGAGACGGATGTCGGGATGCCGGCGATAGCGCGCGGTGCACTCGCTCATGGGAGAAAATCCTCGAGGGCTCGGGGCGCGGCAAACAGGTCGGGGCCCAGCATGGCCTTATAGCACCGGGCCTGCCGCCCCAGGCGGGAGAGCAGATCGAGGTGCTCCTGGGCGGCGGTCGGCTCGAACATCACCCACAATGACCACTGCAACAACTCCTTCATGATCGCCGCGGGAGAGGTTCTGGTCATCGTGGTCCGCTCGCCGCCCACCGCGGTGAACACGACGATCTCCGGCACCACCGACTGAATCCAGGTGGCACCCAGCTCTTCGGGCCAGAAGCCGGTCTTGCCGCGCCGTTCGAGCGGGACGCCACCCGCTTGGCCCAGCAGCTCGTAGCCTCCGGAGCGGAGCGCGATCGGGCTGCGGAAGCCGAGCACGGCGGCGCGGCCGTCACGGGCCTCGAGGAACGCGATGTCGTCGGTGCTCACCTGCCATCCCCGGGTCGCCAGCAGCGCGGTGGTGGTCGACTTTCCCGAGCGGGAGGCGCCGATGAGCATCCAGCCGCGGCCCTGGCCGTCCACCGCGGTGCCCGCGTGGACGTGATAGCGACCGTCCCGTTTCCAGAGGAAGATAAGCGAAATCAGGAGGAAGCTTCGCAGCATGTTGTCGAGCTGGGCCAGCGCTTCGCGCGACACCTGCGCTGTCGCGTGAGGCAGCGACGCCTCGATCCGGGCCTGCGCCGGGGCGGTGCGCCAGGTGAGGTGGACCCAGCCGAGCGGGTTGCCGGCGCGAATCTCTACATCCCCCTGGGCGAAGATCTCCCGGGGATCCTCGAAGGGGCGTATCCTGTCCACCACCTCGAGGTGGAGCTGGAGCCCGCCCGGGAGCGGCATCCGCGACTCGATCAGCCAGGCGGCAACGGCGGCCTCGAAGGTGGCGTCGTTGGAGGAAATGCCGGGGATAGCGGCCATGGCTTGAGTGTTGGTGTTCCGGGGAGAAAAGGGAACCCCCGCGTTCGGAGGAGCGCGGGGGTCCCGTTACGACGAGAACCGTGCCAACTGGCCGTTCAGCGGGGTTACTCCGCCCGCTCCGGGCACGAGGTACAGACAACCAGTGTGAGCTGTGCCAGCGTCGCCTCGTCCGCCAACTTCGGTGCCACAAACTTTTTCTTCATACCACCATCCGGGTGAAGGGTTGATCGCCAGGTGTCAAGAAAACCAATCAGCGTGCCGAAAGACTTAGCTCGGGGGTGGGTCAATCCCACGATGCCGGCGATGCCGGCACAAGAACCTGCAAGCTTCATGCTATTCCCGGACCCATCGCAATGCTTCCCGGGGGTCGCTGACGGACGGATCTCTCCAGATCAGTTAACCCTCGTAGAATCAAAGGCCCTCGCCCATGCACCGCCTTCGAGGCTCCGGGTTCTCCAGGTAAGCAACCGTGGCTTGGGAGAAGCGACGTCCAGGCCGGGCGTGGCGTCGGCGCCTCATTCTGAAAGCGCGGAGGGGACGATGCACGTCACGCCCCTGACTGTCAAATTCTGGCGTTCCTCGGCGGCCAGGGTTCCTTACCAGCGCCGCCTGGAATTCTCTTTGTACGTCCCAAGATAGCCGTCCGGTTGGAGCGCGCCAGGGGGAGAGGAGGGGCGGCACTCCATGTAGGGGTTGGTGTGGCGCTTGGTCGATCGGGGTGTATGGTTTCGCGAACGCCACATTGTCCGCAAGCATGAGGCCCCCCAGGCCAGCCCCGGTATGTATATTGCCCCACCTCGTGCGCCCACATTTCTGGTCTAAGTCCGGCACCAACTCAACGAGCGAGATCCCAACGCGATGTGTGGAATCGTGGCAATCTGGAGGCTCGATGGCCAGCCGGCCAATGAGGCCGCTCTCGTCGCGATGCGCGACGCGATGGTCCATCGGGGGCCGGACGACGCGGGGCTGTACCTCGATGGTCCGGTGGGCCTCGGCCTTCGCCGGCTCTCGATCGTGGATCTGTCGCCCGCCGGGCACCAGCCGATGTGCAACGAGGACGGGTCGGTGTGGCTGGTCTTCAACGGGGAGATCTACAACTACGTTGAGCTGGCGGCGGAGCTGCGGGAGCGCGGACACCAATTCCGCTCCACCACCGACAGCGAAGTCATCATCCACCTCTGGGAAGAGATGGGCGAACGGTGTGTCGAAAGACTTAACGGCATGTTCGCCTTCGTGGTATGGGACCGTCGCCGGCAGGAGATGTTCGGTGCCCGGGACCGGATCGGGATCAAGCCCTTTCAGTACTACCTCGCACCCGATCGCTTCATCGCGGCCTCGGAGATCAAGGTGATCCTGGAGGATCCCGCGGTTGCCCGCCGGCCGGACTACCAGGGACTCTCCGACTATCTGTTTTCGGGGTATCCGCTCGGGGACAAGACCTGCTTCGCCGGGATCCGGCAACTGCCGCCCGGCTGGGCCCTGTCCATTCGCGATGGCCGCCTCCGGACCTGGCAGTACTGGGACGTCCGGTTCGACTACGACCGGGGACGCTCGCTCGACGATACCACGGAGCAACTGGCCGATCTGCTGAATGATGCCGTCCGGATTCACTGCCGCAGCGACGTGCCGCTGGGCTGTCATCTGAGCGGCGGGCTCGATTCCAGCACCGTGACCGCGCTCGCCACGCGGCACACCGGCCCTCTCAAGACGTTCTCGATCCGGTTCGACGGCGACGCCTCGTACGACGAAAGTCCCTACGCCCGGTCGGTGGCCCGACATGTGGGGTCGACCCACTTCGAGTCGACGGCGGGACCGGACACGCTCCTAGGATGGCTTGGCGCCCTGGCATGGCACGCCGACATGCCCCTGATGGGGTCCACCAATTTCTCCTACTACGCGGCGTCCCGGCTCGCGGCGGATCACGTCAAGGTCGCGCTCACGGGACACGGAGGGGATGAGCTCTTCGCGGGCTACCCGGCTCAGTTCCAGGCCGCTTTCGGCACCACGTCGATGTTCGATGGGTCCAACCAATCGGTGCAGCGCACTCCGCTGGCGACACGCGCGCGCATCGCGTTGCGCCGCTACGGCCTGGTGGGAGCCGCCACCCGCCTCTTCAATCGGAAGGCGAACCAGCGCCCGCACGAAGCACTGAGCGCGCTCTGGATGCGACTCCACTGCAGCGCCCCGCCGCTGGAAAGCCGGTTGCTGCGGCCGTCGTTTCGGCGCAATCTCGGGGGATACGACTCTCGGACCGAGTACCTGGCCCCCCTGCTCCAGGCCGGTACGGACCAGGTCCTCGATCGCTGCCTGTATCACGATCTCCGCTCCTACCTGCCGGGGCTGTTGCATCAGGAGGACCGAGCGAGCATGGCGATGTCCCTGGAATCCCGGGTGCCGCTGCTGGACCATCGCATCGTGGAGTTCCTCGCCACGGTTCCTCCGGAGCAGAAGGCGGCCGGGCAGGTGCCCAAGGCCCTGCTGCGCCGGGTCGGATCCTCCCTGCTGCCCCGCGAGGTAGTTGCCCGGCGCGACAAGGGCGCGTTCCGGGTACCTGCTGGACAATGGTTCGCCGGCAGACTCGGCCCGGTGATCGAGCGACTCGTTTTCTCCCCGGCCGCGGCCGATCGTGGCATCTTCGATCCGATCGAGCTGCGGAGCGGGTGGCACGGACCCGCAGCGCTCTGGTCGGCACTCGGCATCGAGATCTGGTTCCGGATCTTCATTGACCGGGACCCGGAGTGGCTCGCCCAGATCGGGCCTGCCGATTCTGGTCGCCCGGCGGGTGCGGCATCGACACCCCTTGCGCCAACGCGGAGGGTCCCGCCTCTGGACGGTGAAAGATTGTAGAGATGTAGCGGCACACCTATACGAGTGATTGCCCAGGCGCGGGCGGCGGCCGCAGATCCGGGAGATCACGCGTCCGGGCGAGGCTCCGGCTCCTGCTTCTGCCCCAACACTCCTCAGATCAGTTACTCCAAACCGGCCTGTCCCGACAACTCCCCAGTGCTATTCTTGGGTAACGGCATCGGCCGTTACCCGTGAGGGCGTGCGCATGAGAAAGGGCTGACGAATGAAACGGGTTCTGATGGTCGCGTACTACTTCCCTCCCATCGCGGCAACCGGAGCCATGAGGCCGTTGAATTTCTGCCGGCACCTTCCCCCCCATGGATGGGTGCCAAGTGTGTTGGCCACGGACCACCGATCGGCTTTGCCGCCTCAAGCGCTGGATGAGCATCTGCTCAATGGAATTTCAGTCGGCACCGATGTCGTGCGAGTCGCACATGGCAATCCTCTCGGACGCCTGCTGGCATTTCGCGATCGGCTCTCACAGGCTCTGAGCGGCGAGGCGGTCGGAACCCGACCACGCTCAGCCAAGGAACATTCTCCCGAAAAACGTCAATCGGCGGTCGCGGCGTGGCGGCGATTCGTCATTGATGCATTGTTGAATTTTCCCGACCCTCAATGCCGGTGGTATGGACCGGCCATGCGAGCGATGTCGAGCAGGGGCGTCGACAAACGCCCGGATGTCATCTGGGCAACCGGAGGTCCGTGGACGAGTCTGTTGGTCGGCAAGCGGCTGGCGCATCAATGGAACGTTCCGTTGGTGGCCGATTTCCGAGACCCTTGGGTCGGCGGACACGAGAGTTTTTCTTCCAAGCTCTTACGCAGGAGGGCCGCGCATCTCGAGCGGGCTGTGTGCGGTGCAGCGACCCGTGTTGTGCTCAACACCGAGGAACTCCAGGCGCGGTTTTGCTCCGCCTATCCCGATTGGCAGCAAAAATTTGTGGCGATCACCAATGGATATGCTGAAGAACTGGCAGCCAACCCCGGTGCGGAGAAATGTTCCAGTGGTGCCGTCGCCCGCGACGGAGCGTCGACGGTCGAGCTCTGCCATTTCGGAACCGTCTATGGCAATCGGAATCCGATTGCCTTGTTCCGCGCCATACGGGAGCTAATGACTGAAGGACACCTCGATCGTACTCGCCTCACGCTTCGGTTCGTCGGCGCCTGGGAGGTGGAAGACTCAGACTGTAACCAACTCGCACAAGCGCTCGAAGAGAACGGGGTACTCAAGCGGGCTCCCCGGGTGCCCCATCGGGAGTGCTTGAAGGAAATGGCGGAATCGGATGTGCTCCTTATTCTCCAGCCTGATTACCCCCTGCAGGTACCGGCCAAGATCTACGAATCCATCGTTGCGGGACGCCCGCTCTTCGTGGTCGGCGGGGAAGGCGCGACCGCCAATCTCGTCCATCGGCATCGGCTCGGGCGTTGTTGCCCAAATCGCGTTCAAGACCTGAAGCAGGCTTTGGTCGCGTTAACGACTGACCGTACCAGCCTGGTGCCTCCGGATCATGTCGACACTGAGCAATTCAGTTACCGTGTCCTCTCCAAACGTCTGGCCGATCTATTCGATGAGGTAGTGCGGAGCCGGAGGTCGCGAACCGACCCCCGTCCTGGTGGTACCTGATTGGATGATTACTGTGGCGAAGATCCGGCGTCAGGGTCAGAGCCGTGCTATCCTACGACAATAGTGTTGCGTTGACGCAACAGGCTGTGCAATCATGGCCTTTTGTGGTTGAGTCTCTGCAACTAGATTGGCGCCAAACTTGCTAAAACTCGACGCAATTCCAAACTCCCAAGGCCAGGACACTCGTTTGACGAAGCCGGTTTATACGCTCGGGATTTCGGCGTTCTACCACGATAGCGCAGCGGCGCTGCTCCGTGACGGCGAGATCATCGCCGCCGGCTCGGAGGAGCGGTTCACCCGCAAGAAGGGTGATGCGGCGTTCCCGGCGGAAGCCGTCTCCTTCTGTCTCCGTCAGGCGGGGATCACCGTTGCCGATCTGGACTTCGTCGGGTTCTATGACAAGCCGCTCATCAAGTTCGAGCGGATTCTCGAGACCTACCTCGGAGTGGCACCGCGTGGATTCAAGTCCTTCCTCATGGCGGGTCCGCTCTGGATCAAGGAGAAGCTCTACCAGGACCGGCTGATCCGTGACGCCCTGGGCGACTTCATGGGCGAACTCCTCTACGCCGAACACCACGAATCCCACGCGGCCAGCGCCTTCTTCCCCTCGCCGTTCCAGGACGCGGCGATCCTGACCCTCGACGGGGTCGGCGAATGGGCCACGACGACCATGGGCGTCGGCAAGGGGAATGACATCGCAATCCAGCGGGAGATCCGGTGGCCCGACTCGATCGGACTTCTCTACTCCGCCTTCACCTATTACACCGGCTTCAAGGTGAATTCCGGCGAGTACAAGGTGATGGGCCTCGCACCGTACGGTCAGCCGAAGTACGTCGATCTGATCTACAAGCACCTGATCGATCTGAAGGAGGACGGCTCCTTCACGCTCGATCAGAAGTACTTTAACTACCTGTCCGGTCTGACCATGACCAGCAGGGCGTTCCACGACCTCTTGGGCGGGCCGCCCCGCGAGCCGGAGAGCAAGCTCACGCAAAAGGAGATGGATCTGGCCCGCTCGGTCCAGACGGTCTGCGAAGAGATCATGTTACGGATGGCTCGCGCGCTCCACCAGAAGACCGGCCAGGAGAACCTCTGTCTGGCCGGCGGCGTCGCACTCAACTGCGTCGGCAATGGAAGGATCCTGCGGGAGGGTCCCTTCAAGCGGCTTTTCATCCAGCCCGCCGCGGGTGACGCCGGCGGCGCCCTGGGAGTGGCCCAACTGATCTGGCACCGCTACCTGGGCAAGCCCCGGCAGGTCACCCCCGGACGCGACACCATGAAGGGCGCCTATCTCGGACCGGAGTTCTCGCCCGCAGAAATCGAAGCCTACCTCACGGCGAACGGCATTCCCTTCGAGAAGCTCGATCGCCCGGCGCTGGCCACCCGGGTGGCGGGGCTCCTGGCCCATGAGAAGATCATCGGCTGGTTCGACGGTCGGATGGAGTTCGGGCCCCGGGCGCTGGGATCCCGGAGCATTCTGGGCGATCCGCGCAGCCCGAAGATGCAGGCGGACATGAACATCAAGATCAAGTTCCGCGAGGGGTTCCGGCCGTTCGCGCCCAGTGTGCTCAAGGAGCGGGCCGGGGAGTACTTCGAGCTGAACGTCGAGAGCCCCTACATGCTCCTCGTGGCGCCGGTCAAGAAGGAGCGCCAGATCCCGATGAGCTCGGAGCAGCGGACCCTTTGGGGCATCGACCTGCTGAACGTGCCGCGCTCCGACCTACCGGCCATCACGCACATCGACTACTCCGCACGGGTGCAAACGGTCGATCCCGAAACCAACCCGAATTACCACGGGCTGATCAAGGAATTCGAGCGGCTTACCGGGTGCGCGGTCCTCGTCAATACCTCGTTCAACGTCCGCGGTGAACCGATCGTCTGCACGCCGGCTGACGCATACCGGTGCTTTATGCGGACCCACATTGACTACCTCGTCCTCGGGCCCTATCTCCTGGACAAGGCTCGGCAACCCGAGTGGAAGGAAGGCAGCGATTGGAAAAAGGAATTCCAGCTCGACTGAGCGTGGCCGAAGGACGCAAGTTCGGCCTCACGGTCGGTACGGCCTTTCTCCTCCTCACCGGGATCCTCTGGTGGCGGGGAAAACATGGCGCCATCCCATACCTGGGCACGCTCGGCGGCGGGCTCATCGGGGCCGGCCTGGCCGTCCCGACGCTGCTCGGGCCGATCTACCGGGCCTGGATGGGCCTGGCGCACCTGTTGTCCAAGATTACCACGCCGATCTTCATGGGCGTGGTCTATTTCTTGGTGCTCACCCCGACAGCCTTCCTGATGCGGGCGTTCGGGCGCCGGCCGCTGGTGCGGCGGGCCGAGGGAGACAGCTTCTGGATCGAACGCGACTCCGCCGCGCCGGAGCCCAGTCGGATGAAGCGACAATTCTGACCGTGAGGAATGACACAATGAGATCTTCGGGACTAGTGGGTGAACTGTGGGCCTTCATGAGGGTGCGGAAGAAGTTCTGGCTGCTGCCGATCATCATCATCATGGTGATGGTGGGCGCGCTCCTGGTGTTCGCGCAGGGATCGGTGCTGGCGCCGTTCATCTACACAATTTTCTAGGCGGGGGCGGGGACCGGTTCGTGGGCCTCACCGATGTCTGGCAGAGAATCGCCGGGAAGTGTTATCCCGGGCGGACCGGCTCAGCCTTACCTGGAACGGGAGGCGAGCCCGCGTCCGGGCTCTGCTCCGAATTGGGCCCGCTCAGCGGGCGACGCCGCAGCCCCGTCTGAGTCCGGATGCTTTTCAACAGTTTCATTTTCCTCCTCCTGTTCCTGCCGGTCACCTACCTCGTTTTCTGGTCACTCAGAACCGCACAATCCCGGTATGTCTGGCTGACTCTGACTGGATACGTCTTTTACGGATACTGGGACGCCCGTTTCTGCCTCCTCATGGCGTTCTCCACGCTGGTCAGCTACCTGGCGGGCCTCGGGTTTCTACGGTGGAAGGATCCCCGGCACCGAAAGCTCTGCCTCGTCATCCCGATCACGGTCGACCTGTCGCTGCTCGGGTTCTTCAAGTACGCCGACTTCGGGCTGGATACGGCGCGGCAGGTAGTCCACTGGATGGGAGCCGACATCTCGGTTCCCCACCTGAGCATCATCCTTCCGATTGGGATTTCCTTCTACACCTTCCATACGATCAGTTATATCGTGGATGCCTATCGCGGGGTCATTCGCCCCACGCGCAACATCTTCGAATTCAGTGCGTACGTGTCGCTATTCTCCCAGCTGATTGCCGGGCCGATCGTCCGGTTCCGGCAGATCGAGGAGGACCTCGAAGCGCTCGGCAGCGCGAACCGGAGCCGGTGGCTGTATCGCGGCGTCTCGTTCTTCGCGGTGGGTCTGGTCGAGAAAGTGCTGATCGCGGACAGCCTCGCGGCATTCGTCGATCCGGCGCTTGCCTCCTACCACACCCTGGGAACCGCGGGCGCCTGGCTGGCCATGCTGGGCTACAGCTGCCAGCTGTATTTCGATTTCTCCGGATACAGCACCATGGCCGTCGGCCTCGGCTACATGTTCGGACTCCGCATCCCCCAGAACTTCAACTCGCCGTACCAGGCCCTCGACCCCTCGGATTTCTGGCGGCGGTGGCACATCTCGCTCTCCACCGCCATGCGGGACTACCTCTACATCCCGTTCGGGGGGAATCGCGGCACCGAGCTGGCCGCCTACCGGAACCTGCTGGTGACCATGCTGATCGGCGGCCTCTGGCACGGCGCCTCGTGGATGTTCGTGCTCTGGGGCGCCCTGCACGGGCTGTATCTTGTTGTTGAGCGGCTGCTTGGCCGCGCCGCGCCGGCGGCGCTCACCTTCGCGCTGGTCACGCTGGCCTGGATCCCGTTCCGCGCCAAGGATGTGTCGGCCCTGCTCGGCATCGTCGGCGGCCTCACCGACCTGCAGACCGCCAGTACGCTGGCGCCCGTGACACTGGCGCTGGCC
>JAYUAL010000141.1:0-2172 GCA_043741355.1 Gemmatimonadales bacterium
TCAAAGATTCGGCGCAGCAACTCGGCCCAGCGATAGCGGGCGGCGCGGAGGGACCAGTCCACTGGGTCGACGATCGTGACCGGGGCCTCGACCTCGCCGGCAGCGGCCTGACGTCGTCGGGTGCCCCGAGTGCGGCTGGCGTACCAGCCGTAGTAGCGGGTCATCACCTGGCCCGGATTGGGGATGTGGGTGACGAGCCGGGCGAGGAACTTGAGCGGGTCCACGGTCTCCGTCCCGGCCGTGGGCCCCTGGGCTTTGTCGGAGCGATAGGCGACTTGGTCAGCCTCGGCGTCGTAGCTCAGCCGCTCGAGGGCCACCGGAGCCCGGGCGCACCCCCGATGCCCGCTGGCTGGCCTGGGTCTCGGACGAGAGCGGGACCTACGAGCTCTACGTCGCTGCCTTCCCTGACATGACCTCGAAGCGGATGGTATCCCGGGGTGGGGGACGGGAGCCGCGCTGGTCCCGGAATGGACGGGAGATCTTCTTCAAGAGCGGCGGCCAGCTCATGACGGTGGCGATCCCCCCGGGGAACACCCTGATTCCCGGAGATCCGAGGCCGCTCTTCTCCCTGGCGGGTTTCCGCTCGGCGCGGAACCGGCCGCAGTACGACGTCGGCCCGGACGGCCGGTTCGTCATGATCCGGGAATTGACCCGCCCCGGCGGCGTGATCCTGGCCGAGCACTGGCTCGACGAACTCCTGGCCAAGGTGAAACGATGACCGCGCGACTCATCGCCGCCCTCGCCGACCGCTACCGGATCGAGCGTGAGCTCGGGCAGGGGGGCATGGCGACGGTGTACCTGGCGCAGGATCTCCGGCACGTGATGCCGTTCATAGACGGCGAGACCCTGCGCGGCAAACTCGACCGGGAAACTCAGCTCGGCATCGAGGAAGCGGTGCGAATCACCTCGAATGTGGCCGACGCGCTCGACGACGGAAGTCGCGGTTCGGGGGCCCCGGCACCATGACCCTCCGAATCGACTCCGAAGTAAACCATCGGGTACCGTGGAAGGCCTGCTTGCCTATTGTGCTCAATTAGGGTACATTTGCACCCATAATGGGCTCATTTGGTGCTAGCGGGACAACGGCGACTGGCGTAGGGGAGACCCTGTTCGGGCGCACCCGGCGGGAGCTGCTGACCATTCTGCTGGGGAGACCCGAGCAACGTTTCTTCTTCCGCGAGCTGCTCCGGGCGGTGGGCGGCGGATCCGGGGCAGTGCAGCGGGAGCTCGGGCTGCTCACGAGGGCCGGGCTCGTGTACCGGGAGCAGGAAGGCCGCCAGGTCTACTATTCCGCCAACCGCAGCGCGCCGGTCTATCCGGAGCTCAAGGCGCTCATCGAGAAGACCGCGGGGGCAGTGGATGTCCTGCGCACCGAACTGGGTGCCCTACTTCGGGAGGAACGCGTGTCGGCCGCCTTTGTGTACGGTTCGGCGGCCCGGGGCCAACAGACCTCCGGCAGCGACGTGGACTTGATGATCCTGGGAGAAGTATCCCTTGGCGAGGTGGTGCCGATGATCCGCGCGGCCGAGAGGCGGCTGGGGCGGGAGGTCAACCCGTCACTCTTCCCGCTCGGGGAATTCCGCAAGGGAATCCGCCGGGGGAGTTCCTTTCTCAAGCGAGTGGCCGCAGGGCCGAAGCTCTTCCTGAAGGGCGACGATCGTGAGCTTGCCCGACTGGCTCGCTAACCGGTGGATCGTGCGGCACGAGCCGAGCCGGGAGGAAATCGGCGATCTGTTCGCGGTCGTGGATCGCGACCTCGAGGACGCCGCCGTGCTTCGCCTGAGCGCCGATTGGCGGCTGGGGATTGCCTACAATGCTGCGCTCCAGCTCGCCACCCTGGCTCTCGCAGCGGTGGGCTACCGCCCGGGACGTGAGAGGGCGCACGAGCGGGCGATCCTCTCGTTGACCCACACCGTCAAAGTGTCGGCGAAGACGGTCGACTTGCTCGACACGGTACGCCGGAAGCGGAACCAGATGAACTACGAACGGGCCGGCACCACGTCGGTTTCGGAAGCGGAAGAGATGTACGAGGCAGCCACGGCGCTCCGGCGAGAGGTGATTGCGTGGCTCCGAAAGGACCACAAGAGCCTCCTGCCCAAGAACATCCAGGGCTAGACAGGAACCCATCCATGACCGAGCTGATCTGGGACGGCAAGTACGACCAGCAGGGCC
>JAYUAL010000142.1:0-12119 GCA_043741355.1 Gemmatimonadales bacterium
CGCGCGGCGCGCGAGCTGGCGGGACTCGGTGCCGATGAAGCGCTCGCGCTGGCGACGCTGGATGGGGCGCGGGCCATCGGGCTCGACGCCGAAATTGGGAGCCTCCGGGCCGGTAAATGGGGTGATGTGACGGCAATCGCACCCCCAAACCGCTGCCTGAGCCCCGATTCCGATCCTACCGGGCAGGTTCTGGCCTCGGCCCCCGGTGACATCATGTTGACGGCGTTGGCGGGGCGGCTGGTGTACCGCCGGGAGCCCTGAGCTTGATCCGGCCCGGGGGAGGTCGGTAGAATGCAGGGGTTCACCTGAGGAGCCCTGCTGTGCGCTGTCTTGCGCTCAATGCGTCTTTCGAGCCTTTGACCATGGTGCCCGTCAAACGGGCGCTCCGGCTGGTCATTGACGGCAAGGCCGAGATCGTCGAGGCCGAGACCGGGGAGCTGATAAGAAGTCCGCGGGTTTCGATTCCGAAACCCGCCATCATCCGCCTCGTCAAGTTCGTCCACGTCCCCCGAAAATTCCGCCGCCAGGTCACCAACACGTTCCTGTTCGCGCGGGACGACTACCGCTGCCAGTACTGCCACCGGACCCAGGCGCAGCTCCGCTCCCGCGAGTGCCTGACGCGGGATCACCTGCTGCCGATCAGCCGGGGCGGGGGGAACGAATGGACCAACTGCGTGACGGCGTGCAGCAGCTGCAACACCAAGAAGGGGAACCGGCTTCCGGACGAGTGCGGTCTGCATCCGATGCATGCGCCGGTGGAGCCGCATTTCGTGCATCTCACCTGGGCGGTTCGCCGGCTCACCGCCACCCAGGCCAAGTACATCCGGTACTTCTATGGAGCCGCGGCTCTCCGCGCCATTCGCGGCTGATAGCCCTCAGGGCGCGACCCGGAATTTTTCCGACCGCACCTCCAGCTCCTCCCACGGTAACCCCGCGATCCGAAGCAGGAACTGGCGCACCCTCTTTCCGATCGAGTTGTTCTCCGGCTGCGCCGGCGCGGCCGGTTGACCCGCCAGGAATCGCTCCAGCGCCTCCATGTCCGCGTTCGAGAGCGCCGTGATCGTCAGGGTCACGGTGTAATAGAAGCGACCGGTCCCCTCCGGGAGCGCGTCCACCTCGGTCGTGTACCGGAGCCATGTCTCCAGCAGATCCCGGGTGGCAAAGCGGAATTCTTCGGGCCCCGAGAGCAGCAGCCGGGTGACGCGGTACTGGTCCTGCAGCGGCTCCCGCTGGATCACGGTGGACCATTCGGCGGCCCGCTGAAATTCGTCGATCCAGCCGTCCCGTGACCGCCAGATCTCCATCCGGTAGGTGAGCCGTATGGGGAACAGCTGTTCCAGCGCGTCGGACCAGCGCTTGTCGGTGAGAAGATCGCGAATCTGTACCCGGGCCAGTCGCGCGTGCTGGGGGAGAGTGTCGGGGCCGAGGGCCACCGCGAGCGACACCCGTGTTGTTTGCGCGAGGGCCGGAGCCGCCGCGAACAGTCCCAGGGCAAACACCGCGTACCGGGCTCGGCGCATCAGAACCGGCGCTGCAGCCGGAGCGTGAACAGGAGCGGCCCGTTCCCGGTCAGCGGTTGGGCGAGATAGAGCCCCAGGCCTCCGGCATCGAATCCAAACCCCACATCGGCGGACCATTCGTTCAACACCGGCAACCGGTCGTTGGGTACCCGCCCCGGCCCCTGCCCGGTAATCCAGGCCTTCCCAAGGTCGCCGAAGATGACCACGTCCGGCTCCCGGATGCCGAACAGACGCTGCAGCGCGGTCACGTAGGGGTCCGGCGTGGCGAAGGGAAGGCCCATGCGGGTTCGAGTCCGCACTTCGAGCTGCGCCGCCACCAGGCGGTCGCACAGTGCCGGGCGCGAGGGGTCGGCCAGGGAGGCCGGCGCGCAGTTGAGGCTGCGGAAGCCATAGCCCGGCAGGATATCCGGGCCGCCCAGGGAGAGCCGCCGCTGCACCGCCAGCGGGTCTCCCTCGATCCATCCCCCCGCCACCACGTGAAGCGCCGCGCGCACCGACGGGTCGATCCGGGCGTACCGCCTCGCGTCGATCCAGATCATCGAGGAGGAGTACCGCCCCGGGGCGATCGGATCCCGGACCTCATTCGGAAGCGTGAGGGGGGCGGCGTCCAGGCTGATGCTCTTTTCCCAGTCGGCATGCACCAGCCACCCGGAGGTCGGGCTGTCCCGGTCGTTCCGGGTGTCCATGTCGAGGTTGAAACGCCAGGTGGTGTAGTGCCCGTCGTCCACCAGCGGGTTAGGCCGCCACACATTGTTGCGTAAGATCGAGATCGGATCGTTGGCCGGCACGCTCCGCTCGGCGTCGCGCCGGAGCGATCCGCCGACGCTCACGCCGTGGCCGACATTGTAGCTCAGGTAGCCGGCCACGCCCTCGGCCTGGTAGAAATCGCGGTAGTCCTGCTGCAGAAGGAACGCCGACCACCCCGCCTCGGTCCGGGAGAGCGGCTGGTCCTCGATCGGCGAGATGAGGCGATAGACCTGGGTTCCGGCTGTCAGGCGCCGGCTTTCTCCGAAGCGGAACTCCAGGCGGCCCGAATAGCCGAACTTGGATCTTCGATCGGTACGGTCGGGCACGGTCCAGGCGATGGCGCGCAGGTCGAGCCGCGCGTCGACGTCCTTGAGTCCCTCCCGGCTGACCGAGGGCCCGAAAATGATCGGAAGCCCCTCCACCCGGTTGTAGGTGCGGCCGGCTTCGATGCCCAGCGTGGTGCGGAAGTGGCCGGTGGTGAAGCTGGTGTGGGCCGAGGCCAGGTCTCCCAGTGTCCCGGGGATCTCCCGTATGACCAGCAGCCCGGTTCCGCTGCGGGTCAGCAATGCCGGCATCGGGTAGGATCGTTGGGCGCCGATAAGGAACCCGCCCGGACGGACGAGGATCGTCCCTCCGACCACCAGCACGTCTCCCTCGATGCGAGCGCCGGGGTCAATGATCAGGTCCCCGTTGATGATGGTCACCCGCCCTGCGATCACTCCCGACACCTTGAGCGAGCCGCGGAACACCGCGATGGGCCCGCTGAAGCGCGAGCCGGCGGGGAGAGTAAAGTTCCCCGTGATCCGGGTAGTGGACGAATCGTTGTAGCCGCGAATCACTTCCTGCAGCACGTCGGGCGGCAGCTTCCCGCGCAAGGTTGAATCGGGCGCGCGGGCCTCCGGGCGGATCGTGAGCACACTGTCCTGCGCGGCCAGCCGCCCGGCGCCCGGAACAGTCAACCCGAGGGAAAGGATGCCCATCCGGAGCCACCCGCTCCCCGCTCTCCGCTCCCCGCTCCCCGTGGTCACAGCCCCAGCCTCTTCATCCGGCGATACAGGTTGGCCCGGTCGGTCTGCAGCGCCCGGGCAGCCTCCGCCACGTTGCCGGCCGCGCGCTTGAGCGCCGCCCCGATCAGCGCCCGCTCGTAGTCATCCAATACGTTCGAGAGCGAACGCCCGCCGAGATCCGCCACCGAGTAGGTGGTGCCGGAATCGGTGGTCACGGCCGGAGCATCGAACCGGAGCAAGCCGGCCCGCGGCAGCACCTGGCGGACCAGCGCGGCGTCGATCTCGGGCCCGCCCAGGATCGAGAGCCGCTCCACCACGTTGGCCAGCTCCCGCACGTTGCCGGGCCAGTCGTAGGAGCCGAGCATGGCGACCGCATCCGCCGTGAACCGGGCGGGCTGATGGGGGCGGACCCGCTCCGCCAGATGCAGCACCAGGTCGGGGAGGTCGTCCTGCCGCTCGCGGAGAGGGGCGAGCTCCAGCGGAAATACGTTGAGACGGAAATAGAGGTCCTCACGGAAGGACCCCACCGACACCGCTTGCTGCAACCGCTGGTTGGTCGCGGCCACGACCCGAACGTCCACCCGTTGAGTCCGCTCGGCGCCGAGCCGCTGGATTTCACCGGCCTCCAGCACCCGCAGCAGCTTGGCCTGCGCCTCGAGGTTCAGGTCTCCGACCTCATCGAGGAACAGGGTGCCGCCATCGGCTAGCTCGAACCGCCCCAGACGCCGGTCGGTGGCGCCGGTGAAGGCGCCCCGCTCGTGGCCGAACATCTCGGACTCCACCAGGTCCCGCGGGATCGCCGCGCAATTGACCGAGATGAACGGCCGGCCGGAGCGCTGGCTGGCCCGATGGATCGCGTGGGCCACCAGCTCCTTCCCGGTGCCCGACTCGCCCATGATGAGCACCCGGGCCTCGGTCGGCGCCACCTGGGAAATGAGCGCGCGGATCTCGTTCATCTTGCCGCTCTTGCCCACCAGCTCCGCCTTGGGCCCGAGCTGGGAGCGCAAGGCGCGGTTTTCGGCCCGGGCCCGGGTCAGCTCCAGACCGCTGCGCAGGGCGACCAGGACCGCCTCCGGCGTCAGGGGCTTCTCCAGAAACTGGAAGGCCCCTTGCTTGATGGCCTGGACGGCGTCGGTGAGCTGAGCCTTCCCGCTCATCATGATCACGGGAATCCAGGCGTCCCGCTCCCGGATCCGGCGCAGCGTCTCCAGTCCGTCGGGGCCCGGCGGCATCTGCAGATCGACCAGGACGGCGTCGGGGTGGATCTGGTCGAGCTGGAGCAGGGCCGCGTTGCCGTTAGGCGCTTCCTCGGTCTCGAAGCCCTCGGACTTGAGCAGCGCCGCAAGCATCCGGCGGATGTTGGCCTCGTCGTCGACGATCAATACCCTCGGCTTCATTCGGGCCTCCCGCGCCGGTCGGCAACGCGGCGATCCAGGTTGGGTCGTGGGGCAACGGGTTTCGGGCTCCTGGCCGGCTGCGCGGGAAGGCGCACGGTAAACGTCGCACCGCCGTGCGGCGTTTCGGTCACTTCAATCGTGCCGTGATGAAAATCCACCGCCTGCTTCACGATCGCGAGGCCCAGGCCGGTGCCCTCGATCTTGTCGGTGACATAGGGCTCGAAAATGTGACCCCGTCGTTCGGCGGGCACCCCGGGGCCATGATCGACGAGGGCCACCCGCACGCCCTCGCCGTCAGAGGCGACGGTGACGTCGATTGCGCCCTCCCCGCCGCAGGCCTCGACCGCGTTCCGGATCAGATTGCTGAACGCCCGGCGCAACGGGTCGTAGTGTCCGGCGATGTGGGGTGCCGAAGCCTCCACGCTCAGGGTATGCCGCATGGTCTCGGGCAATGAGGTCCGGAGCAGCTCGCCGAGCAACTCCCCCAGGTCCACGTCTGCGGCGGGACCCTCCGGTAACCGGCCCAGGTTGGCGAAGTCACGCGCCAGGTGCTCCAGCCGGGCAGTTTCCACCCGGAGCACCTCGAGCGCCTCGTGCTGGTCGGCAGTCGCCGAGCGATCGAGTTGCCCGATGGCAAAGCGCACCGGTGTGAGCGGGTTCTTCATCTCGTGGGCCACCCGGCGGGCCACCTCCCGGAACGCCCGCAACCGCTCCGATTCGAGTTCCGCGGACCGGGCCTGCTGCAGCGAGCCGGCGGTCTCGCGCAGCGCGCTACGCAGCACCGCGAACTCGGGCGCTCCCCCGCGGGCTTCCTCGGGCGGGAGGCCCACATTTCGCCGGATGCGGCCCATCCACCCAACCAGCTCGTCGATCGGTGTGGCCAGTTGCCGCGAGATGCTCCGCGACAGGAGCACCGCGGCATACAGGAGCAGGACGCCAAGCACCGAAACGGCGAGGGCCAGCCCGACCGTTTTGAGCCTGCTGTAGTTGAATCCCTGAACCGAGAGGGTGTAGGTGCTCTCGATAGCCAGGACGTGGGCGTGCAAGGCCCGTTTTTCACCCGGACTCATCTGGGTGGTATCGAGGACCCGGAGTAGATCCCGTCCGGTTTCTACCACCGGCTTGAGCGCCGCCTGGCTGGCCTTGGCCGGGTTGAACCGGAGGAGGGTCGCAGCCCATCCCGCCACCAGAACCGCCGAGGGGAGCGCCCCCAGCAGCAGAAGGGTCAGGAGGATGCGGTGGCGAAAGGGGACCGGGGGCACGAACTAAAGTCTAGTGATGCATGCGACGTGGGGGGAGGATCCTTACCCCCTCCTGACCCGGACCCCAACTGTGGTATCTTTGCGGCACCCTGTAGCACGGGACCCCTTACTGGGAGCAGAGTGTTGCTCAAACCTCTCGTAGAAGGCTCGGGCATTGTGGCATCCCTTCTGCGGTATGTAAGTGACTATTTCAAGAGATTTCGGCCCCAACTCTTTAGACTAGGATACCGAATGTCAGGCGTGCGGAGACGCATGATCAGACGAGTCTGCGTCATAGCGCTCGGAGTCCTATCGGCCTCGGTATCACGAAGCCCCACGCTGGTTGCTCAGAGCATCACCGCCGGTGCTCTCCGCGGCAGCGTGCTGGACGCCGATGGTGCGCCGCTGTCGGGCGCCGCGGTGACCATCGAGAGCAGCACCGGGGCGACGGTTCGCAACCTCGAAACCAGGGACGACGGCACCTTCGGCATCCGGATGATGTTGCCGGGGACCTATCGGCTGCTGGTCGAGGTCGTCGGCTATCAGCCGGTGCGTCGCTCGGGCATCGTGGTGGCGTCGGGTCGCAGCACGACGGTCTCGTTCACGCTCGAGAAGCGGCCACCGCCGATCACCTCGGTCACCGAAATCGTCCAGCCCGGTACCAGCTCGGGCGCGCTGGGCCGAATCGTTTCGGACCGGGAACTCCGCGCCTTCGATTTCCGCCGAGAGGCGACCGACCTGTCCCGCGCGGTCACCGAAGTTGCCGCGCCCCGAGATGGCCGATCCGGATTCGCCGAGATGGCAGGCGGGCTCCCGGGATCGCGGAGTCGGCTCTTCGTCGACGGCATTCCGGAGCAGTTGCTCCGGCACCCCGGCTTTCCCGGCGAAGCCGCTTCGGCGCCCCTCTTCCAGCGCGATGGCGTCGAGCAGGGCCAGGTTTTCGGCGGTGCTCCCGACGCCGAGTGGCGCGGAGTTGCCGGCTCTATCCTGGGCCTGCAGACCAGGAGTGGCGGCAACAAGGCTCAGATCGCGCCCTTCGCAACCTGGAGCTCGGCCAAGCTGGGTGGTAACAAGGACCTGAACCCCTCGGACAGCACGGCCAGCTCGTTCCAGGTCGGCGCGACGCTGAGCGGCGCCCTGGTGCCCGACACGGCGCACTACTTTTTCCGCGCCGACTACCAGTCGCTACAGACGCCGTCGGCATTTCCCTGGGAATCCGACACGGCGCGCTATCGCGGGCAGCCGGTGTCGCTCCGGGCCACGTTGCCTCTGATCGGGGCCGATTCGTTCAACACCCAGCTAGGGCGCGCGGTGTCCCCGGTGGTTCGGACCTGGAAGGGCGGAAGCGGCTTCGGCCGGCTCGATTGGCAGCTCTCCGGCGCCAGCGCCGTGCTGATCCGCGCCGGCTATACCTCCTGGAAGGAAACCAATCCTGTCCTGGGAACCGGCCCGGCAAATGGGGCGGGCACCGCGCTCAAGGGCCGGGATCTTTCCGCGGGGGTGTCCCTCACCTCGACCGGCGTCATGCTCTCGAACGAACTGCGGGTCGGCTTCTCGTCGGCGCGGCGGGACTGGACCTCCCCCGTGACGCCGGCCACGTCTCTCGTGGGAGAGGGCATCGGGTTGCTGGGCAACGCCGGCCTGCCCGGGTTGTTCGACACCCAGACGCTGAGCGTCAGCGACGGCATCCAGTACGTCACCGGGCGCCATGCCATCAAAACGGGCCTCTCGCTGGACTTCGTCAACTATCGCCAGAATTATCGCTACGGCGCCGCCGGAGTGTTCCTGTTCGGCGATCTGGACCGCTTCGGTGCGGCGCGCGGGACTTTCTACCAGTCGGTCGCTACGAACGCCGAAGCCAAATTCGCGATGCCGGAATTCGGCATCTACGTCGAGGATGCCTTCAGCGTCTCGCCGGAGCTCTCGCTGCTGTTCGGGCTCCGCTACCAGACCCAGGGTGTGCCGAAGAACAAGATCGGATTGAACCAGGGGTGGCTCACGGCCACCGGTCTGCGGAACGACTTGCTGCCGAAGGATCGCCGGGGAATCCAGCCCCGGCTCGGCTTCGTGTGGGACGTGCAGAGCCGCGGAGAATGGGTGGTGCAGGGAAGCGCCGGCCTGTACGCCAGCGGTCTCGACCCGGCCACGTTCGCCGAGGCGGTACTGTACGACGGCGACGTCACCGCGATGCGTGGCCAGGGCCAGTTTACCTCCTGGCCTTCGGTGCCCGATGCCACGCTGGCGCCCAGTCGGGGCGCCGCCCTCACGTTCTTCACCGGCGGCAAGACCTACCACGCGCCAAAGACCCTCAAGGGCGACATCGGCATCAGCCGGGCAATTCGCGGCGGCGTCATGGTCCAGGTTGCCGGCAGTTATCACCATACCGACTACCTGTTGCGCCGAGTCGATCTCAATCGCAGCCCAAGCCAGTCGGGACAGACCCAGGAAGCCCGCCCGGTCTATGGCAGGCTGGTCCAGCAAGGTGGTCTGGTGAGCGGAGCCCCGGGGGTGGGCCGTCGGTTCCAGGCCTTCGACATCGTGAGTGCGCTGTCCCCGAGCGGGTTTTCGGACCACTATGAGGTGACCGCCTCCCTGGACCGCCAGGTGGCGCGCGGGATCTCCCTGATGGCGTCCTATTCCTACTCGCGCACCCGCGACAACATGGTCGGTGCCCTCTCTCCGAACCCGGCGGATCGCCTCTCGCCGTTCCCGGGGGGCATCAACGGTCTCAACTGGGACGAGGGTCGCTCCGATCTCGACATCCCCCACCGGGTCGCTGCCATGGCGGAATATCGCTCCGGCGGCCGCTATCCGGTCTCGCTGGGCGTGCGCGGCCGGTTCCGCTCCGGCCTTCCCTTCACGCCGGGCTTCCGCAGCGGTGTGGATGTGAACGGCGACCTGTCCGGGAACAACGATCCGGTCCAGTTCGGCAGCGTGCCGACTGCGACCGGTGCCTATGCGACCTGCGCCGGCGGGGACGTCGGCGGCTTTGCGGAACGGAACAGCTGCCGCGACAAGGCCGTGGGCTCGCTGGATCTCCGCTTTGCGGTGAACCTGCCGATCAAGGGAGGCGGCACCTCGCTCGCCTTCACGGTCGACGCGTTCAACCTGGTTTCGAGCGCCACCGGAATCGTGGATCATGCCGCACTACTGATCGATCCGACCAAGACCCTCATCACTGATGCCAATGGCGGCGTCACACTGCCTCTGATCGCCAACCCGCGATTCGGCTCGCTGCTGAGCCGGCGCGGGGAGCCAAGGCTGGTGCGATTCGGCCTCCGCGTGGAGTACTGATCATGAACAGGACTATGCTCAACACCCTCAAGGCCGCCGCCCTGGTGCTTGCCGTTGCCGGGTGCAGCAACGCCGGCTCCGACCTGGGGCCGATTGCGCTCCAGACCAACGCGATCACCACGCAGGCGTTTCTCGATCGCGACGGGTCGCGCACCTTTACCATCGGCATCGACACGCTGTTCCCCGGCGCCCGCGTATCCCTGCGTCCGGCGGGCGGAGGCAAGGCCATCCAGACGCTCACGACCAATAGCAACGGAATCGCCCGGTTCAACAACGTGCCCCTCGGCGAATACGCCATCACGGTCGACCCCGCGAGCATCGGGGATTCGATCCGCGTGGCCAAGATCGACTCTTCCGGTGTCAAGGTCGAGGTGGCTGACACGAATACGTTCGTGTCCATCCGGCTCGGCTTTCCCGAAGTCTCCATTCGGCAGGCGCGGCTCCTGCCGGTCGGGAAGCGGGTGTTTATCCGAGGCGTCATCCTGGCGGGGGTCCAGTCGTTCCGCGATACCACGTCGCACGTGGCGGACAGCTCGGGCCAGATTCGCCTGACCCGGGTGTCGTTGCGAGGCGGCCTGATCGGCAACCCTCCGGGAGACAGCGTCAGTGTCCTGGGTGTGTCGTCGAGCCGTGCCGGGCAGCCCACCCTCGACAACGCGGTGATCTCGCGCTTCGGTCAGCGCCCGGCGCCGATCCCGCTCCCGCTCAGCACCGTCACGGCGGCCAATGCCTCGGGCGGGACGCTGGATGCCGGACTGGTCGTCATCACCGGGGCGATCATCAGCGACACCGCGACCGTCGCCCCCGATTACAAGGTGGTGGGAACCGACGGCTCCGGGCCCATCACGGTGATACTGGACGGGAATATCAGTTTTAACCGGGCCGATTTCCGGCCCGGCCGTGCCATGAATGTCCGCGGTGTGCTGGTGCCCAACGGTCTGGGTGGCTGGGTGCTCAAGCCGCGGGATCCCAGCGACGCGACGGTCTTCATTTTCTAACCGGGGATTCGGCGACGACGTGGTCTTGTAGCCTCGGGCAACGGCGGGCGGATGCGGACCTACGGGGCGGTTGAAACTACTCCAGATGCCTCGGTTGCCGCCCGAGGTACTCATCCCAAGGTTGGGTGGCCGGCGCGCGGCCCGCCCGGTTTCGCAACGCGTGCACCAACGCCGTGGCTAGCATCAGATCGGTGACCAACGGCACGTCTGCGTCCACCGCGCGACGGCGAATGAGATAGCCGTCGGGACGGCCCAGCGCGTCGTAGGACCGGGGGACGTTGATCACTAAGTCGACGAGGCCCTCGTCGATAACGTCCATTCCGCTGCGCCCTTCGCCGGGCGCTTTGCCCAGGGCGGTACACGCGATCCCTTGCGCCTGCAATGCCTCGGCCGTGCCGGCGGTGGCATAGAGGGCTAGGCCCAAATCCTGAGACAGCGCGCGAGCTTCCGAGAGGAATGAGTATTTCTCGCTCACCGGGCCGAGCGAGAGCAGCACGCCCTTTTTCGGGAAGCGAATGCCGGTGGCCGCGAGCGCCTGCAGAAGAGCCTCGTCGCCATCGTCCCCGAAGCAGCCGACCTCGCCGGTGCTCGCCATCTCGACGCCGAGAATCGGGTCCGCACCGACCAGACGAGGGAAGCTGAATTGCGGCACCTTGACGGCGACATAGTCTAGGTCGAGGGCGCGATTCACGACCGGGGTGCGCACGCCGAGCATCCGGCGCATGGCCTCGCGTACGAAGTTGGTGCCGATCACCTTGGAAACGAACGGCAAGCTACGGGAGGCGCGCAGGTTGCATTCGATGACTCGCACCCGCCCGTGCCGGACCAGGAGCTGCAGGTTGAACGGTCCGGTAATCGCCAGGGCTTCGGCGAGCTGGACGGCGATCTTCCGGGCGCGGTGAATGATTGGCAAAGGGACCGTCTGGGGCGGCAGCATCAAGGTCGCATCGCCGCTGTGCACGCCGGCGTCTTCCACATGTTCGCAAATCGCCCACAATACGATGTGTCCCTGGTCTCCGATGGCATCGATTTCGATTTCGCGCGCTCCCGTCTCGAACTTCGTCACCACCACGGGGTGCTCGGTGTTGACGGTGCGGGCACGCTCGAGGATGCGGTCCAGCTCGGCGGGGTCGTGCGCGACGCTCATGGCGGCGCCGGACAGAACGTAGCTCGGCCGGACCAGTACCGGGAACCCGCCGAGTTTGACGATTGCCTCGGTGGCGTCCGCACGTTCCGTCAGGTGGGTCCAGGCCGGTTGATCGACACCAAGCCGATCGAGCAGGGCGCTGAACTTTCCCCGGTCCTCGGCCATGTCGATGCTCTCGGCGCTCGTCCCGAGAATTCGGACGCCCGCCCGGGCGAGGCGAAGGGCCAGGTTGTTCGGGACCTGCCCCCCCATGCTGACCACGATCGCCTCGGGGTGTTCGCTTTCCCAGAGGTCGAGCACGCTCTCGAAGCTCACCTCGTCGAACACCAGCCGGTCGCACTCGTCCCAGTCGGTGCTGACGGTCTCCGGGTTGTAGTTGAGCATTAGGGTTTCGTAGCCGAGCTCCGCGGCGGCGCGGACCGCGCTCACGCAGCACCAGTCGAACTCCACGCTGGAGCCGATACGGTACGCGCCGGAGCCGAGTACGAGGATCTTCTTCCGATCGCTTGGCGGGCTCTCGTTTTCGGTGGCGTGATAGCTCGGGTAGAGGTAATTCGTCTCCGCCGGGAATTCCGCCGCCAGCGTGTCGATGCGCGCGAGCCTCGGAATGATGTTGTGGGTGTGACGCATGGCACGGACTGCGTCACTGGCGAGCCCGGTGAGCCGGCCGATACCGGTGTCCGAAAAGCCCAGCCGCTTGGCCCGCCAAAGCAACTCGGGCGAGAGCGAGGCGGTCTGGACCAGTGCCTTCCCAGGCGTCGTTCTGGC
>JAYUAL010000143.1:0-5233 GCA_043741355.1 Gemmatimonadales bacterium
GTTGATACACCGCGGGTGCCGGAATACCGGCATCATCTTGAGAAAGGTCTTGATCGAGTTGAGCTCCTGGGTGGCGGTCAGCGGGCACGATCCCCCGCCCTCCACCGCCGAGCCGGCGGACGTCGACGCGGAAATCGTCCCGGTTTCGCGGGCCCACCCCAGCGCGATGACCACGAGAAGCAAGGCCGTCAGGAAGGGCGTGACTGCGCGCGGTGTCAAAAACTGGCGAAGTGACATCGGAGCTGATTCTCCGGATAAGAAGGGCGGCCAGGGCTATGCTCTCCTGAACACCATGAAATTCCTATCGGGTCAGGCAGGACCCCGGGGACGCCGCGTCGGACGTCAGATCACGGCAGCGCCCCCTCCGCAAAGTTGTTACCCGGCTTCGGGTCGGGGGTGTCACTCATGGCGAAGGCGCCGAAGGTTTTGGGAATCCCCGAAGGCGGCATTGTCGTCATCACGAAGACCTCCCGGCTGCCCCGAACCGGCAAGGTGCCCAGCTCGCAGGTTACCCGGGCCCGAAGCGCGCTCACCCCGGGTGGACCCGCGCTCGCCGTGCACCCTACCGCCAAGCGGACAATGCCGACCCCGACCGGGACCAGGATCTCCACGCGTGCCGCCCGCGCCTCGTCGTCGTTGTCGCTGTACACCACGATCCGCGCCAGCAGATTGGTATCGAGCCGAGTCACCCGAAGCGACTGGACCTGGATGTCGGCCCGCCAGAGTCGCTCTTCCGCGCTCACCGGCCATCCTGCCGTGAGCGCGGCCGCGAACCCCGTCACTGCCACCCATCGCTGAATCGGCATGCGCTACGGCTGCTTCTCGAACTTGATAATCTCGACCTTCACATCCCCCGCCTTCGGAAGCTTCCGGCCCGCGCTCAGCGCAGTGGGAAGCTCGTTCACCGCGAAGACCTTCTGGTCGGAGACGCCATGAGCGGCCATGAGGGCCCAGACTTTCGCCACTCGCTTGCGCGACAGCACGGTGTCCGGTGCCGCGCCCTTTTCCCGGGGAGTTTCCGCCGAGACGTGCATGATGTAGGTGCCCTCGACCAGCGCGACGGCCTCCGCGAACGCCACGAAGCTCTCTTCGAAGCCGGGTTCGAACTCCTGGGTCCCTTCGATGAACTTCACCTGCTTGAATTCGAGCTTCCCCTTGCCCAGCTCGCGCAGCATTGCAGTCTTGTCCTGCGGCTTACCGCCCAGCATCCCCTTGATGCCCTTGATCGCCCCGGGGGCGGCACTCGCGGCCAGACCCACCGGCGTCAGCCCTGCCAGTGCACCCATCCCACCCATCCCGGCGAGGGGGTTGCCGCCCCCCGCCGCTTTGCCGATCACCGCACCGGCTATCGCTGTACCGACATCCGCCGCGCCCGGCATCCCGAGCATTCCAGGCAGCCCGGGAATCCCGGCTGGCATCCCCGGTATCACTCCCGCATTGCTACAGGGGTTCCCGGGAGGATGCTGACCCGTGTCCGAGGCGGTCTTGACGATGCCCTTCGCCACGCCGACGATCGCCGCACCAGCCGTCACCCCGTAGCCGGCGCAGGGGTTCAGTCCCCCGGCGCCCAGCGCGTTGGCCACCCCTCCCGCATTCTTGCCGAGCAGCGATTGCACCCCAGCCCCGGCGGCGGCGGTCGCGGCCGTGCCCACCGCCCCCTTGGCAATCCTGCCGAGCTTGCTGGGTGGCTTCTTGACCTTCGGGGTGGTGGTGTCTGGCGGGGTCTGGGCCGTTCCCGTTGCCAAGGGAGCCGCCGACAGCCCGAATGCCAGTATCAGGGTGAGCGTGATCAATCGCATGGATTCACCTTCTTCCGCCGAGGGAGTCCTGAGTGATGGCGTGGCCATTTGGCCGCGGACGGGGTAGATATGGACCCGAAACTACGCGCGGCCAATCAGCGCAGCTTCAGTCTCCAATCAGCGCGGAATCATCTCGGCTAACGTGTTGCGTCTGCGTACGTTCGGTGGGTTGTGGATCGAGGGATTGGGCGGCTCGGGTGCCCCGGCTCCGCCGCCCAGGCGCCTTGCGTTGTTGGCGGTGCTGGCCAGCGCCGGTCCCCGAGGAGTCAGTCGCGACCGCCTGCTCGGAATCCTCTGGCCCGGGGGCGCCGAGGAGCGCGGCCGGCACGCGCTGGCCCAGACCGTCTACACTCTCAGGCGGGAACTCGGCAATGACGCTGCGATAACCGGGCCCGCAGAACTCCGCCTCGATCCGACCGCCCTGAGCAGCGACGCATTCGACCTTGCCGCCGCCTTGGAGTCCGGCAACGGCGACGCAGTGGCCCGCCTCTATTCCGGTCCATTCCTCGACGGGTTCTACCTGCACGATGCTCCGGAGTTCGAGCGGTGGGTGGAGGAGGAGCGTTCCCGGCTCGCGACCGCGGCGATCCTCGCGATCGAACAGCTGGCCGCAGTGTACCATCGCGCCGGACGCCATACTGAATCGCTCCCTCTGTGGCGCCGCCTGACCGAGCTCGACCCGTTGCGGGGGCGTTTCGCGGCGGCGTACATGGAAGCCCTGGCGCGAGCCGGCGATCGAGCGGGAGCCCTGGCCCATGCGCGCGCGCACGAGGTCGCGCTGCGCCGGGAGCTCGATGCCTCGCCCGAGCCCGAAGTACGCCAGCTTCTCGAACGGTTGCGCGCAGAGTCCTCCCAGCCGGTTCCCCGTCGCCAGGAGCGCCGGACTGACCCCCCCGAGGCCGGGAGGACTTCCGCTCCGCGGCCCAATCGGCCCGTCTTGCCGAGGCAGCGGCGCCGGACGGCGTGGCTCGGTGCGGTAGCTGCCCTCCTCGTCGTAGCTGCGTGGCTCGCCCGGCGCTCGACCCGCGCCCCTCTGACCCGCGAAATCCCCCTGCTGGCGGTCGGGTCGCTCCGGGACGGCGCGTCCCGGGATTCCTCCGGCAGCGGGGGTGTACTCACCGACATGCTCGCCACCAGCCTGGCCCGCATTCATGGTCTCTCGGTGGTGGCCAATTCGCGTTTGCTCGAGCTCATCCCCCGAGGCACCGACACCGTGCCGGGCACGCTGCCCGACGCGGCCCGCCGCGTCGGAGCCCGCGAGATCCTCGAAGGGGAGCTCGCTTTCGCCTCCGATGGCGGCTTGCGACTCGAGCTTCGGCGTATCGATCTGGCTTCCGGCGTCGTGCGCGAGGGATATTCGGTCCGGGCCTTCGATCGGTATGCTGCGGTGGATAGCGCGACGGCGGCGATTGCCGCGGACTTCGGCCTCTCGGCTCCAACCAAACCGATCGCCGAGGTGAGCACCTCCTCACCGATCGCCTATGGACTGTACGAGGAGGGGCTGCGCGCGTTCTACCAATACGACGTGGCGGCGGCATATCGCCTGATGCTGGCGGCGCTGCAGCAGGACTCCACGTTCGCGATGGCGGCCTACTATGCCTGGCGCAGCGGGCCCCTGGTCGATCCGCAAACCGAGCCGGTGCTTCGCGAGACGGTGACCCGCCTCGCCCCCCGCGCCGCCGAGCGGGAGCGGTTGCTGATCCTGGGCATGACGAACATCCAGCTGGAGAATCCCGCCGCGCTCGCCCCGGCGGAATCGCTCGCCATCCGGTTTCCCGCCGATCCCGACGGCCAAGTGCTCTATGGGCTGGTCCAGCAGAACCGGGGAGACTTTCGGGGCGCGATTGCCGCCTATCGCCGGGCGGTGGCACTTGATTCGGCGGCGAGCTCGAAGCCCGGCTCGGTATGCCATGCCTGCGAGAGCCTCCACCGGATCTACACGGTGTACCTGGCGTGGGACTCGCTCCCCGCCGCCGAGCGGGCGCTGGCGTCCTGGGTCAGATTTCGCCCTGCCGCTTCGGAACCGGCCGGATCGCTGGCAGAGATTCGCGCTCGACAGGGACGCTGGACCGAAGCCGATGTGGCCCTGCGCCGCGCCGACTCACTCGCCACCAGGTCGCAGGACTACCAACTCTCCCGTTTCGGTACCGACGTCCGGCGGGGTCAGTACGATGAGCTCAGCCTCGCCGCGGCGATCCTCCACAACCCGGACCGCGCCCGGCGCACCGATGCCCGCTGGATCTGGCTGATTGCGCTTCGGAACCAGGGGCGCCTGCGCGAGGCGATGGCGTTGGCGAGGGACGGGCGCGTGCCGGGAGGCGGGCTGGTCTCCCGAACATCGTTCGACCCGGAGGGGATCACCGAGTGCATCCTGGCGTTCGAGAGCGGAGACTATGCGAGGGCGATTCGCTGCTATCGGGCCGAGGCGGTGAATGCTGCCACGATTTCGGCCGCCGGCCACCGGGCACGAGGCGTGGCCTGGAACCTGACTCACGCGGGAGCTGCCTACGCCGCCCTGGGCGACTCCGCCATGGTTCGGAGGCTGGCCGACAGCGTGGAGCTGGTCGGACCGGGCAGCCTCAACGGGCGGGGCGCCCGATTGCCCTATTTCCTGCGGGGCCTTCTGCTCGCCAGGTCCGGACGGCACGGCGAGGCGGTGGAGGCATACCGGCGCTCGATTTTTTCGATTACCGAGGGATACACCAGGATCAATTTTGAGCTGGCCCGCAGCCTCATGGCGCTGAACCGCGCGGCCGACGCCGTGGGGCCGCTCCAGTCCGCCCTGCGAGGGGGGCTCGACGGCTCGAACCTTTATGTGACCCGGACCGAGCTCCAGGAACTCCTGGCTCAGGCATTCGCCGCCGCGGGGCACCCGGATAGCGCGGCTGCGCACTATCGCGAAGTAGCGCTCGCCTGGGAAAAGGGCGATCCCCCATTTCAGGCCCGGCGGCGGCAGGCGCTCGATTGGCTGGCCGCCCATGGCGGTTAGGGCATTCCCTCAGGCGGCCTGGATCGCCTTGCTCTGGTAGGCGACCAGCCAGGCCGAAAGCTCGGCGTTCATCACGCTCGCGGTTTTTACGGCGATTTCCGCCATGCCGCCGACCGAGGGATGGGCCAGCTCGTCCACCTCCTGCCGCAGCTCGATCAACCGTTCCTTGATCCGTCTCGATCGGATCGCCGTCGCCTCGTAGTCTCCCTGACTGCGTAAACCATGCATCGCGCCGCCGAACGCTGGAATGACCAGGGTCAGGACGACCAGCACCCGCCCCACGGAGTCGGGCACCGGCCAGCGCACACCGAGCACTCCGGCGAGGTGGTATAGAGCGAGCGTCAAGGCCACCCAGAATGCGCCCGTGGTGATCCCGTGCAAAACCGCATCGACTCGCCCGTTTCGCCGCGCGGTTCGCGCGTGATAATCAATTTGCCCTTTGAGA
>JAYUAL010000144.1:0-2157 GCA_043741355.1 Gemmatimonadales bacterium
GTGCATCTCGACCCGGTCGCTGCCGTATTCCAGCTGGTAGTCGTAGCCCACCGTGCGCGCCGGCAACTTGCCCTTTTTCCGGATCGGCACGAACCCGGCACCGAGCTCCACTGCGAGCGCACCGCCCAGGATGAACCCCCGGGCCTCGACCCCGGCCACCTTGGCGATCCGCGCGCCCTGGTAACGGTCGGCGAATGCGGCGACCGTATCCCGAAAACCCTGGGCGTCGGCGAAGAGCGTGGTGATGTCGCGGAAGAGGATGCCCGGCTTGGGATAGTCAGGGATGCTGCGTATCAGGTCGCGGATCCGGCTCACAGCACTCGTCCCGCCACCGCACTGAGATGCGCCACCACCGACGGATCGCGCGCGTCGGGCGCGGTCATGATGGCGCCGTCCAGCGCCCGGTCGCAGCGCTCCGGGCACGGCACCGGACGCTCCCCGAGCCGGGGAGCGACCCGGCGCACCATCTCCCGCGCCGCAATCACGTTGCGGGCCATCACCGACAGCACCTGCTGCACCGTGACGTGATCGTGCTCCGGATGCCAGCTGTCCCAATCGGTGACCATCGTGATACCGGCGTAGCAGAGCTCGGCCTCGCGGGCCAGTTTGGCCTCCGGCAGGCTGGTCATTCCAATGACCGAGGCGCCCCATTCCTGGTAGAGCCGTGACTCGGCGCGAGTCGAGAACTGGGGACCTTCGATCACCAGGCAGCTCCCACCCCGTACGCAGGGCGCGCCCGCTTCCCGCGCGGCCGCCTCGACGAGGTCGCCGAGGCGGGAACAGACCGGGTGCGCCATGGCCACATGCCCTACGAGGCCCGCCCCGAAAAAACTGTTCTGCCGCGCGAACGTCTTGTCGAGGTACTGGTCCACCACCACGAAGGTGCCCGGGGGGAGATCCTCACGAAGGGATCCTACCGCCGAGAAGGCCAGCAGGTCGGTAACGCCGGCCCGCTTCAGCGCGTCGATATTGGCGCGGTAATTCACCTGGCCGGGGGGAATCCGGTGGCCGCGGCCATGCCTCGGCAGGAAGGCCAATCGCATGCCGTCCAGCTCGCCGATGAGCAGATCATCGGACGGCTTACCGAACGGACCCACGATCTTTTCCCAGCGGGGACGGGCGAGCCACTCGATGTCGTAAATGCCGCTGCCACCGATGATGCCGAGCATTGACCGAAGCTATCGCGCCACGGCCAGCGCCGCCATCTTTCCAGTATGGAGATTCCCGAGCCGGGCCCCAACGTTCCCCGCCGTGGCGGCGCGCTCCGGGCCGCACTGGGCCGCGCGATGCTCCGGCTCTTCGGATGGCGAGTCGGCAGCGGCCCGCCCGACCTGGCCAAGTGCGTCGTCATCGCGGCCCCGCATTCCTCCAACCGGGATTTTTTCCTCGGCATCGCGGCGGTCTTCGCGCTGCGACTCGACGTGCATTTTATCGGAAAGGCGGAGCTGTTTCGCGGCCCGCTCGGGCCGGTCATGCGATGGCTGGGTGGGCTGGCGGTGGACCGCCGGCATCCGGAAGGGGTGGTGGAGCAGACGGTGGCGATGTTCAAGGCACGCGACCGTCTGCTGCTGGCGCTGGCGCCCGAAGGCACCAGGAAGCCGGTGCCCCGCTGGAAGAGCGGCTTTTATCGCATCGCGCTGGGCGCCGGGGTGCCCATCGTGCCGGGGTACTTCGACAACGGCCGCCGATTGGTCGGCTTCGGGGACCCCTTCTATCCCACCGGAAACGCGGAGGCGGACATCGCCGCTCTCCGCGCCTTCTACGCGCCGATCCCGAGGCGCGATGGCCTCAGGGCTTCTTCGGAGCCGGCTTTGCCGGAACGGGCTCCGGCATCGGCAGCGGAAGATCGGAATTGAAGGCGTCCCGGCTCGTCTCGCGAGGACGAAACTCCGTCAAGCTTGCGGGACGACGTGCCCCTCCCGGGCCAGCCGCTCCCGGGCCCATGCGTTCACCTGCGGAGTGCCGCCCCGCTCATCGGGATGGTGGACCCGCCAGCGGGCTATATGTACCTCGTGATCGGCGTGGCTCTGGAGGCCGGTGGCGAGCCGCCCGGCCTTGCCGATGCCGGGCGCACGGTCCAGCGGCACCGCATAGTCACATGACGCGGCGACGACCGAAAGCGGAGCGCCGCAAGTCTTGCAGTTGGTCATTCCGGAA
>JAYUAL010000145.1:0-2157 GCA_043741355.1 Gemmatimonadales bacterium
AATGCCTCCATGACCTTCTGAAACGTGGCGTTCTCCGCCGCGCTCAGCGTGCCGCCCCCGAACCGCTTTTGCATGAGCCCGCGCACCTGCGCCTCGGTCACGCCTTCGGCGAGCGTCACTGTGCGGCCGTCGGGTGTGGTCATGGTGTTGCCCGCGGGCTTGGTTGCCATCGGCTCGGCCCTGGCAGTGTCGGCCCATGGGCTCTGCCCCGCCATGGTGCTGCGCATCGAATCACGCCGCTTGGCGGCGTCGGCCAGCAGGGTCTGAAGGCGGGCATCCGGAATGCCCAGCACCTGGGCGGCACTGGCGACGTCACGGGGGGTGCGGAGGGCGGCATTGGGTACCGCGAGCGCACTGTCCCGCCGGCCGATGTGGACCTCGACATCGGCGTTCATGCCCGGCTTGAGGAGCCCGTTCTTGTTGTCGATCCGCACCTGGACCGCGAACATGGTGACGTTCTGGACCGTTTCGGCGAGCGGCTCGACCTTGAGGACCTCGCCGTCGAAAGGCTGATTCGGATAGGCGCCGACCGTCACGGTTGCGCGAAGACCCGGCTTGATCTTCCCGATGTCGGTTTCGTCCACCAGGGTGCGGACCTGCACCAGGTTGAGATCGGCCATCTTGAGGAGCACCGTCCCGCCACCTACGTCATTAGTCGGCGACGAGATCACCTGGCCGCGTTCCACGGTCTTGGAGATGACGGTTCCGGTGATCGGGGCCAGCACCTGCGTGTCTTCCATGGCGATCTTGGCATTGTCGAGCGCCACCTGGGCACCCACCACCGCGGCCCTGGCGTTGGCCACGGCCAGCACGGCGGTCTCGTGCTCTTCCGTAGAGATCGACTGGGTCTTGAACAGCTCGTCGGAGCGGGCGCGCTGGGACTGTGCGTTCTCGAGCCGGGCCCGGGCCACATCCAGGTCCGCCTGGGTCTGGTTGAGCCGATTCCTGGGCGTGCGCTGGTCAACCCGCACCAGCAGGGTGCCCCGCTGCACCATCTGGCCGGTCTCGACCTTCATGTCCAGGATCTCGCCCGAGGCTTTGGATTTGACCTCGACCACAGTGTCGGGCTGCACGGTACCAGAGGCGCGCGCCGAGACGATGATCGAACGCCGCTCCACGGGCACTGCCTGGTAGACCACCGCCTTCGGCTTTTCCTTGCAGCCCACTGCTGCGAGGAGCGCGGCCAAGGGTACCAACTCACGCATGCGCATTCAGGACCTTCCGGGTGAGGCGACGTCGCGCTCGATTTTGCCGTCTTTCAAATGGACCTGGCGTCGGGCATGCTCGGCGATGTCGTGTTCATGGGTAACGAGAATGATGGTCTGGCCGTCGGCATAGAGCCGCTCGAACAGCGTGAGGATCTCCTCGCTGGTCTTCGAGTCGAGGTTGCCGGTGGGCTCGTCGGCCAAAATGATGCTGGGGCTGTTGACCAGCGCGCGCGCGATGGCCACGCGCTGGCGCTGGCCGCCGGAGAGCTCGTTGGGACGGTGGCTCATACGATCCTGGAGGCCGACCCGGGTGAGCGATTCTTCCGCCTTTCGGCGGCGCTCCTTAGACCCGGTTCCGCCGTAGATCAGCGGAAGCTCCACGTTCTGGAGCGCCGAGGCCCTGGGGAGCAGATTGAAGGTCTGGAAGACGAAGCCGATCTCGCGGTTCCGGATCCGGGCCAGTTCGTCGTCGCCCAATTCGGAGACCCGGTGCCCGTTGAGCCAGTACTCCCCCTCCGAGGGGGAGTCGAGGCAACCGATCAGATTCATCAGCGTGGATTTGCCCGAGCCCGAGGGGCCCATGATAGCCACGAACTCGTTTCGCCGGATCGTGATGTCTACACCGCGCAGCGCCTGCACCGTCTCGCTGCCCATCACGTAGTCGCGCTTCATGTTGCGCACCACGATGACGGCGTCCCGCGGCACGTCCGCGGGCAGCATGGCCATGCGCTCGGCGCTATTGGAGACGGCGGTCACAGCGTCCTCCCGATCAGGGCGGAAATTTGGGCGCGGGCGCGGACGTAGTCGAATCGTGCCATCACCCCATCCACTTCGGCCTGGTTCAGCGCTTCCTGCGAGGTCAGCACATCGAGAATCGTCGCGACACCCAGCCGATAACGCTCCTGCTGGACCCGGAGATCCTCCTGGCCTGCGAGCACACTGGTCTGGC
>JAYUAL010000146.1:0-5218 GCA_043741355.1 Gemmatimonadales bacterium
GCCATCCCCGAGGCATTCCTCACCGCGTACGACGCTCTGACCGCGCGGGGCAAGCTGCAGCAGGGCGAGTGCGTGCTGATCCACGCCGTGGCGAGCGGCGTCGGCACCGCCGCGATCCAACTCGCCAAGGTACTCGGCGCCACTGTGCTCGGCACCTCGCGCACTCCCGGCAAGCTTGAGCCGCTGGCTTCCCTTGGCCTTGACACCGGCATCGACACCTCGGCCAAGTCGTTCCGGGAACAGATCACCCGGCCGGTGAACGTCATTCTCGACGTGCTGGGCGGGCCCGCCTTCCAGGACAACCTGTCGCTGCTGGCTTTGCGCGGACGGCTGGTGCTGCTCGGCTTCCTGCAGGGGTCCGCGGTGCCCCAGGCCAATCTCGAGCTGATTCTGCGCAAGCGGCTTTCGGTCATCGGCTCCGCCATGCGCAGCCGCGGACTCGAAGAACGGGCCGAGCTGATCGAAGAATTCGGCCCCCGGTTTCTGCCGTTGTTCGGGCGCCATATCCACGACGATTCTCCCATGCTGAGCATGGGCCATCTCGAGAGCACCGGCGCCATCCTGCGCCCGATCATTCACGCGGTGTTCCCTATGGCCGACATCGTCGCCGCGCACGAGACGATGGAGCGGAACGACTCGGTTGGCAAGATCGTTCTGGTCTGGTAGGAGCTCCGCTCGCCCCATCGCCGGTGGATTCGATCCCGGGCGCTCTGCAACGCTTCGGCCGCTCCCTGAGCAACCTCCCACAGATCGAGCTGGGCATTGGCTTCGATCAACCGGTCTGCGGTGACCGTCACCGTCCGGACCGCGGTGCGACGTCCCATCGCGGCGTCGAGCCCGCGCAGGGCCGCATTCCAGAGGTCGCGATCGAGAGAGTGTGCGGCGAGGGGGATGTTCTTTGCGGAGCTCTGATAGTCGGCATACCCCACCTGGATGATGAGCCGCCGCGCGTCGAGCGCGCGCTGCCTGAGCCGCAGTCCCAGCGCCTCGGTGATCCGGCGGAGCAGCGGGTGCAGCACGCCGAGATCGTTGGTATCGGTGGCGAGGGTATGCGCCAGCCGGTACTCCGCCTTGACCGCGGGGGGCAGCACCGGACGCGCGTCGATCCCGCGACTCCAGGCGCGGAGCAGGCGGCCCCGCGCACCGAAGACCGCGTAGAGCTCCCTCTCGGCGATGTCTGCCACCTGCCCGATCTGCAGGAGCTGATACTCATCGAGACGGACGAGGATGTCATCGGGGACGTCGGGGAGCACCGTGATTTGGCGGGGGGCGAGGAAAGACGCTTCGGCGCCGTTCGGGACAAGCACCGGCCATATGTTGGACGAACGGAGCCGCCGACCGGCCTCACCGACCCCACTGTCCACACCGACCTCACCGTCCGTCCTGCCCGCCCGCGTCGCCGCCTCGGAGACGAGCTTGTTGACCGCTATCCCCACCGTGATCGGCAGCCGGAGTCGCTGGGTCGCCTCCCGCCGGATTCGTTCCGCCACGTCCACCGCGGGACCGAAGAGTCGTTCGGTTCCGCTGATGTCCAGAAAGGCATGGCCGTAGCCCCGGGGCTCGATGACCGGCGCGTAGACCCGCAGGATTTCGTGGAGGGCGCGGGAGGCGCGGGCGTAGAGCCGGGGATTGGGAGGCAGCAGGATCAGATCGGGGCAGAGTTTCCGCGCGCGGCGCACGCCCATGCCGCGGGTGACGCCGGCCGCCTGCGCCTCGGGAGAAAGCGCCAGCACCGTGGCGCGATCGGCGCCCGGCTGCGCCACCGCAATGGGCCGGCTGCGGAGGGCCGGCGCCACCAGTCGTTCGACCGTGGCGCAGAAGGCGGGGGGGTCGATGAACAGGACGGACTTCAAGGGAGTGACCAGTGAGCGGTGACCCGTTCTATCAACTTCGGCATTTCTTCGGTATAAGCTACCCCAGGAAAACGGCCGGTCAATAGTCCCTCTTTGAAACATCCTGGGCACTCCCCCACGTATACCCATTCGTGGATATAGTCCCAATACAGCCGGTGCTTATGGCGGAGCGCTGCTACCGCCTGCTGCTCAAGTGCTATCCCCGCCGCTTTCGCGACGAGGCGGAGCAGGAGCTGCTCGTGTGCTTCCGGGGAAGCTGGGCGGCCGCCCGCCGCGGCGGTGTCACGGCGCGAGTGCGGCTCTGGGCTACGCTGCTGTTCGATCTTCGCTCGGCACCATCGGAATGGTGGTTCCCGAGCGCGCCTTCATTGCGACACCGACGCGGAGCCACACCGGTGGACAGCTTCCTCCAGGACTTCCGCTATGCCCTGCGGTCCTTCCGGACCGCCCCCACCGTCAGGCTCATCGCGGCGATCACGATCGCCATCGGCATCGGAGCCACGACGACGATCGTGAGCGTGGCGAACGCCTTTCTGCTCCGTGCCCCGGCCGGCGTCATCGATCCCGGCCGGCTGGTGACGGTCCATGCCTTGAGCAACGACGGCTCGAACTTTCACGCCTTCTCCTGGCTCGACTATCGCGATCTCGCGGCGGCCAACAGCGGCATCTCCGACCTGGTGGCGTATTCGGGCGAGCCGGTCAGCCTGTCCACCGGAGGAGAGCCCGAGCTCAAGCTCGCGATGGAAGTCTCGGGGAACTATTTCCGCATGCTGGGACTGAAGCCGGCGCTCGGACGCCTGCTGCTCCCCTCCGACGACATCGGCCCGGGAAGCGCGCGGGTGCTGGTGCTGAGTCACGCCGAGTGGCTGCGGCGGTTTGCCGGCGATAGGGGCGTGGTAGGCCGGCAGTTGATGGTCAACGGGAATCCGTTCACGATCATCGGGGTGGCGCCGCCGCGATTCGGCGGCCACATCGCCGCGCTCGATGCCACGATGTGGCTGCCGGTGACACTAGATCCGGTGATCACCAACCGGCACAACCTGCTCGACAGCCGGCAGAACTCCTGGCTCGAGATCGTGGGACGGCTGGGGCCCGGGGGGAACCGGACCGCCGCGGCGGGAGCGCTCTCGGCGGTGTCGGCGCGGTTGGGCCGCAGCGCGGGACTGGACTTCGACCGTCGCGTGGATGTGCGGGCCTACGCGCCGCTCCCGGCGCCGGCGATTCTTCCCGCCGCGGGATTCCTGGGCCTCCTGCTGCTGCTCGTGATGCTGGTGCTGCTGATCGCCAGCGCCAACGTGGCCAACGTGCTGCTGGCCCGGGCCGCGGCGCGCACCCGGGAAATCGCGGTGCGGCTGGCGCTCGGGGCCGGACGCACCCGGCTGATCCGGCAGCTCACCACCGAAAGCGTACTGCTCTTCGTGGTTGGCGGCCTCGGCGGAACGCTGCTGGCGGTGTGGGCCACCCGGGCGCTGGCGGGATTTCATCCGCCGGTCGGCATTCCCGTGGTATTCGATTTCTCGCTCGACTTCCGGGTGCTGCTGGTGGCGCTCGCGGTGACGCTCGGCACCGGCGTCCTCTTCGGCCTGGTTCCGGCGCTCCAGTCGACCCGCCCCGATCTGGTGCGCTCTCTCAAGGATGAGCCGTCGGTAGCCCGCGCCGGAAGGTTCCGGCTCCGGCGCGCATTTGTGGCGGCACAAGTGGCGGGGACGACGCTGCTTCTGGTGACCGCGGGCCTCTTTGTCCGGGCGCTGGGCGAGCCGGCGCCATCGACGTCGGCTTCCAGCCCAAGCCGGTGTACACCGTGAGTCTGCAGATGCAGGTGCGGAACCTCGACGCTCCCGCGGTGCGCGAATTTGGCAGTCGGCTGGAGGAGCGTGTCGCGGCGGTACCCGGCGTCGCCGTCGCGGGCTTGACCGACAATCTCCCGCTCAACAACAGCACCCGCGAGACCGAGGTGTCCATCCCAGGCCGCGAGGAGCGGCAGAACGTCGGATGGTTCCAGACCGATGTCAACGCGGTCTCGCCCAGCTACTTCGCCGCGCTGCGGCTGCCGCTGCTTCGGGGAAGGGCGTTCTCCCTCACGGATCGCGACGGCGCGCCGTCGGTCGCGGTGATCAATGAGACCCTGGCGCAGCAGATGTGGCCGGGAGAGGATCCCATCGGTAAAACACTGCTTTACGGGAGCTCGCGGAACGGGACTCCCACCGTGGTGATCGGACTGGCCCGGAACGCCAAGTACCGCTCGCTCGGCGAGGACCCGATTCCGATGATCTACCTGCCGTTTGCCCAGCAGGCCCGGCGCTCGCTCTCGCTGGTGGTGCAGATGAGGCCGGGCGCTCCCGATCCGGAGCGGGCGCTTCGCGAGGCGGTGCACGCGCTGGATGCCGCGCTGCCGATCGAACAGATCGCGCCGATGGAAGTGGTCGTGGGCGTGGCGCTGCTTCCCAATCGCATCGCGATGGCGCTCGCCCTGCTGTTCGGCGCCACCGGCCTGCTGCTCGCGGCGGTGGGACTCTACGGCATCCTCTCTTACATGGTGAGCCGCCGCCGGCGGGAAATCGGCATCCGCATGGCGCTGGGTGCGGCGGCGGCCGACGTCCGGAACCTCGTGCTGGGCGACGGGCTCCGCCTGGTGCTCATCGGTCTCACCCTTGGTTTTGCCGGGGCGGCGGGAGTGTCCCGGCTGCTGCGATCGTTCCTCTTCGGGGTGAGCCCGCTGGATCCGGTCACCTACGGGGGCATCGCGCTGCTGCTGACGCTGGTGGCGGCGCTGGCGTGCCTGGTGCCGGTGCGCCGGGCGCTCCGGACCGAGCCGGTGGAGGTGCTCCGCCATGACTGAGCCGGACGTGAAGGCGCAGCTGCCGCTGCCGCCCCGGACCTTCGCCATCCTGCTGGCGCTGGCCGAGGAGCCCAAACACGGGTATCGGCTGATGCGGGAGCTGCAGGAGAATCCCGTGGAGCAGTGGATGTTGGGCCCGGCAACGCTCTACCGGACCCTGAAGCAGATGGAGGGCGAGGGGCTCATCTCGGCGACCGAGGGCCCGGGGGAGGAATCCGACGGGCCGCCGCGGCGCTACTACGCGCTGAGCGGGTTCGGGCGGCGGGTGGGCGAGGCTGAGGCGGCGCGGATGCGGGGGTTGGTGGCGCGGGCCGAGGAACTCCGGCTTGCGGGCAGGTAACAGCAAGACGCGGAGGGTGTGGAGGCTGCGGAGAAAGCAATTGCGGGATGTGCGGCGTCGTTGCGAGGCGGCGGAAGCCGGCCAGTCGGATTATTGAGCCATCCCGCAACGCTCGGAGTCCTGTTGACCGATCCCGCCGACCGGCTCCGCGTCGCGCTTGCCGCCCAGTACCGCATCGAGCGCGAG
>JAYUAL010000147.1:0-5216 GCA_043741355.1 Gemmatimonadales bacterium
ACGCCGACCAGTGAGGCCCTCGGGCCGAGGTCCTTGATCAGCTTGAGAAATCGTTCCCGCCGCCCCAGATCACCAGCCATCGACTCCGGCAGCAGGAGCGCCACGTCGCCAATTCGCTTGGCGTTGATCGCGGCCACCAGCCGGCCCGCCGCCTCTTCCAGGACGGTGTGGGCCCGGGCCCGGTCGACTGCGGGATCCCGAGCCGGCGCCACCACGGCGGGCGGGGCTGGGGGCGGGAGCGGGAGCGGTGGCGGCGCCGGGCTGGGAGACGGCGCAGGCGCCGGTAGCGCCACACCCGGGTGGGCGGTGTCGGCGCTCACCGGCACGGAATCCCGTCCCCGCGACGACTGCCCGGTATCGGCCGGGCGGGTTCGAGCAGGCGTGAGAGCGAGCGCCGTCGAATTGCGTTGCACACGGGCTGTGTCCTGGCGAATCACCGGCGCTACCCGGAGCGCGGAATCCCCTCCGATCGCGGCGCCCGGCTCTACGATCGCCGGATCTCCTGCGACGGCCAGCGTGGATCGCGCCGGCATGGCGGGATCGGTCGAATCGATAAAGATGAACGCGGGAACCTGGCTCGCTACCGGCTTGGTGCCGAGGACCCATGCCGTGCTCGAGCCGGTGAGCGCCAGCGAGCCGACCATCGCCTGGAGCAGACCGCGCTTGCGCCGCTTGAGCCGGTCGCGCTGGAGCCGGTCGGCCTCCTCCAGGTCGGCATCGTATTTGAGCGGAGGCGGGACGGCTCCCCCCACGGTCAGCGCCTTGCCGTAGGGGCCCGCATCGGGCAGGAGCCAGAGCGGCGGTGCCACCGCGAAGCGCCGCTCTTCGGAATGGGCCCGCCGTACCATCACCACGAACAGCGCGAGCGCCAGCCCGGAGCCCAGTACCGCGATCACCGGGAGCAGCGGGCGCGCATCGGTTTGGTCGCGATCCAGCTCGTCCACAAGGAGCGCGCCGTTGACCATCTGCTCGTCCGCCACTCTCGCCCGCAGGCGGAACGATCCGCCGTCGATCGGGACCTTCTCGGTGCGCACCAGCACACCCACCGGATCGCTCGCATCGGTGAGCCGGTAGAACCCGCGCCGCGCGGTCGGGGAGGTGGACCGCACGTCCACGACCTCGCCCTCCAGCCGTATCTCCTGGCCCACGAGCGTACTCCGCTGCGCCTTGATATCCGCGATCCAGGTGTGCGTGGGTCCGGACGTTGCGGCTGCGGCGAGAACCGCGATCCCAACGTGGCTCAAAACGGAGGGGAACATGATCACGTGAAACCTACCATGCAGTCTACCGCCATCCCAAGGCCACCGCGAACTTGAACCCCCGGCCCCGAGCCGCTAAGTTTCTGATTCTACGTTGCTTAGCTCACTTGGACTGACATGCCGACCTACGAGTACCGCTGCCCCGAGGGGCACGAATTCGACTTGATGCAGAAGATGAGCGACCGGCCCCGGGCCAAGTGTCCGGTGTGCGGCCGTCCGGCCGTCCGCCAGATTTCCGGCGGGGCGGGGCTCATCTTCAAGGGCTCCGGCTTCTATATCACCGACTACGGTAAGGACGGAAAGGGCCCTCGCAAGGAAAAGGAAACCGAGGCGGCAGCTCCAGCCACAGCGGCCTCGGCCGACCAGTCGGGGCCGAAAGTAGAGCCCGCCGAAAGGGCCGACAAGTCCGAGAAGACCGACAAGTCCGACAAGTCCGACAAGTCCGAGAAGAGTGAGAAGCCGGATAAACCGGAAAAGCCCCAGTCGGCTTCGAAGTCGGCTCGGAAAAAGTCCAAGCCGTGAACGAGGCGATCCGCGCCGAGCTCGTTCGGGTGGCCCAGGCCCTCGGCGACGCGGAGGTGCCCTTCGTGCTGGAGCGGCCCCGCGACACCGGCCACGGCGACCTCGCCACCAATCTCGCCATGGTGCTGGCCAAGAGCCGCCGGGTCAATCCGCGGAGCATGGCGCAGGAAGTCGTCGCCGCGCTCTCGTTTCCCGAAAACGTCGTCTCCAAGGTCGAGATCGCCGGTCCCGGCTTTATCAATTTCTGGCTGGCCGAAGATCAGCTCGCCGCCTCGCTCACCGCGGTCGTCCGGGCCGCCGACGGCTATGGGCGCGCCGATTTTGGGCACCGGCAAAAGGTCAATGTGGAGTTCGTCTCGGCCAACCCCACCGGCCCATTGCACGTGGGGCATGGACGGGGAGCCGCGCTTGGAGACGGGATCGCCGCGCTACTCGAGTGGACCGGCCATGACGTCACTCGCGAGTTCTACGTCAACGATGCCGGCGTCCAGATCGACCGGCTGGTCGAAAGTCTGTGGGCCCGAATCCAGGAGCAGCGGGGCAGGGCCGCCGCGATTCCCGAGGGAGGATACCACGGAGAGTACCTGGTCGAGGCGGCCGAGCGCGCGGTGCGGGAGCTTCCGGCCGCGCTGCTCGAGGGAACCTCCGATACGGCCCGCCCGGCCCTTCGCACATTCATCCTCACCCTGCAACGCGAAGAGCAGGACGCGCTGCTGCGGGATTTCGGGGTGCGCTTCGACCTGCACTCGTCGGAGCAGGCGATGTACGACAGCGGCCGGCTGCAGGCGACCCTCGTGGAGCTGGCCCGGAAGGGGCTGACCTACGAGAAGGACGGCGCGCTCTGGCTCAAATCCGAGGCCTACGGTGACGACAAGGACCGGGTGCTCCGGAAGAGCGACGAGTCGTTCACCTATCTCGTGCCGGACATCGCCTACCACCGCGACAAGCACGAGCGCGGCTTCGACCGGGTCATCGATGTCTGGGGCGCCGACCACCATGGCTATATCCCCCGCATGCGCGCGGCGCTCCGCGCCCTGGGGTACGCCGAGGATTTCTTCGAGGTGGCGCTGGTGCAGCTCGTGAAAGTGGTGCGGGGCGGAGAAGAAGTCCGGATGTCGAAGCGCGCGGGAGACTTCGTCACCCTCCGGGATCTGCTCGACTGGGTCGGGGTAGACGCGGCGCGGTACTTCTTCCTGATGCGGAAGGGCGAGACCCCGTTCGTCTTCGACGTGGACCTGGCCCGGAAGCAGACCGACGAGAATCCGGTGTTCTACGTGCAGATGGCCCATGCCCGGATGACCGGCATCTTTCGCGTGGCCGGCGTCGAGCCCGGCGCCGTGGGCGACGCGGCCGGTCTCGACGGCCTGCCCGCGCCCGAAGACGCCGAGCTGCTGAAGCAGCTGACCCGGTTTCCCGAGGTGGTGGCGGTGTCCGCGCGAGCGAGGGAGCCGCACCGGATCACCTCGTACCTCGAGGAGCTGGCGCGGAGCGCGCACCACTGGTATCACCACTGCCGGGTCCTGGGCGAGCCCGCCCCCATCGAGCAGGCCCGCCTGGTCCTGGCCCGCGCAGCCCGCATCGTCCTCGCCAATGGCCTCCGGCTGCTTGGCCTCCAAGCCCCCGACCGGATGTGATGTCATGAGCCTGCTCGTCGTCGGCAGCGTGGCGCTGGATTCGATCTTTACGCCCTTCGGGCAGACCGCGGACGCGCTGGGCGGATCGGCGGTCTACTTCAGCGTGGCTGCCTCGCTGCTCCACCCGGTGCGGGTGGTCGGGGTGGTCGGCAGCGACTACCCGGTGGCGGCGCTGGAGAAGCTCTCGGCGCGGGGCATCGACTGGAGCGGCGTGGAGCGTGCCCAGGGAGAGAGCTTTCGCTGGAAGGGCAAGTATTCCTACGACCTCCAGAGCCGGGAGACGCTGGAAACCCGCCTCGGCGTGTTCGCCTCGTTCGAACCAAAGCTCCCGCCCGCCTGGCAGGACGCGAAATACATCTTCCTCGGCAACATCGATCCGGTGCTGCAGCTCAACGTGCTGGCCCAGATGAAGTCGCCCAAGCTGGTGGTGTGCGACACCATGAATTACTGGATTCAGAGCAAGAAGGCTGATCTGCTGGCGCTGATGGAGCAGGTGGACATGCTCCTCGTCAACGACGGCGAAGCCCGGGAGCTCTCCGGCGACTGGAACATCCACCGCGCCGGCAAGTGGATCCTGGCCCGCGGGCCCAAGCGGGTGGTGATCAAGCAGGGCGAGCACGGCGCGCTGCTGATCGAGCCGGATCGGACGTTCTACGTACCCGCCTATCCGCTCGAGGAAGTATTCGACCCCACCGGCGCAGGGGATGCCTTTGCCGGCGGATTCATGGGGTACCTCGCGCGGGTGGACTCGGTGGCGCCGGAGCAGCTTCGGCGCGCGATGGTCTACGGCGCCGCGATGGGGAGCTTCGCGGTCCAGGGCTTCGGCATCAAGGGCTTCGAAGATGTCGACTCCGACGCGGTGCAACGCCGAGTCGAATCGTTCGTGGATCTGACCATGATTCCCACGGCAGAGCCGCTCCCGTGAGCGGGTCCCGCTACGCCGCCGCCGGCGTCGACCTGGGCAGCGCGGATGCCGTCAAGGAGCGGATCGGGCACTCGGTCAGGAGCGCGCGGACCAGGTATTCGGTCGGCCCCATCGGCGCCTTTGGCGGAATGGTGCGGGTTCCCGAGGGGTATCGCTCGCCCGTGCTGGTGATGAGCACCGACGGGGTCGGCACCAAGGTGATGGTGGCGCGGGAAGCCGGCCGGTTCGATACGGTGGGTGAAGACCTGGTGAATCACAGCGTCAACGACATCCTGGTGCATGGCGCCCGGCCGCTTGCGTTTCTCGACTACGTGGCCGGGTCGGGGCTCACCGTGGAACAGATCGCAGGAATCGTGGAGGGTGTCGCGCGGGGCTGCCGGGCGCATGAGATGGCGCTGGCCGGCGGAGAGACGGCGCAGATGCCGGGCCTCTATCAGCAGGGCGACTTCGACCTCGCCGGCACCATCGTCGGTGTGGTGGAGGAGGCGGACGCCATTCACGGAGACGCCATCGTCCCGGACGACGTGCTGATGGCTCTGGAATCTACCGGTCTCCATACCAACGGGTACACGCTGGCCCGGAGCATCCTCTTCGACCGGCTGAAGCTCTCGGTCGGATCGCGGCTGACCGAGACCGGCACCACGGTGGCCGACGCCTTGCTGGCGGTCCACCAGAGCTACTGGAAGGCGCTGACGCCGATCCTCGGCATGGTGCACGGCCTCGCGCACGTCACCGGCGGCGGAATCCCCGGCAACCTGGTGCGGGTCCTGCCCGAAGGCGTGGAGGCCGTAATCGACACCGGGTCCTGGCGGGTTCCTCCGCTCTTCGAGCTGCTGCAACGCGCCGGTGAGGTGTCGGTCGACGAGATGCGCGACG
>JAYUAL010000148.1:0-12052 GCA_043741355.1 Gemmatimonadales bacterium
GGCCTGGTGACCCGGGCGCTCCTGGAGGAGGCCATCTCCGCCGAGGATCTCAACAAGGTCCACAGCATGCAGGCCAGTCTGGCCAGCGATTCCAGCCTCAAGATCACCTTCGAGCAGATCGAGCAGCTCGCCTACCGGTTGCTGGACTGGGGCGATTTCCGGATCTATCGCGCGGCGCCGGAGGGGCCGGCGATGGCCTACCGGTCCCACCAGGGCCGGCCCGGTCGCGGCGAGCCCGATCCCGGGCTGGGCTCGTTCCGCGGAAGGGTCCTGACCGAAGGTGAGCCGATCTCGATTGAGGATACCTGGCGCGATGCCGGGATGGAGCGTCCCGATCCAGCGGTCCGCACCGTGCTGCTCTACCCGCTCCGTCACGCCGACCGGATCGTCGGCACCCTCGAGCTGGAGCACCACAAGCGCCATCACTACCGGGCCCGCGACCGCTCGGCCATGGTGGCGATCGCCAACCAGATCTCGACCGCGATCCACATCGCCGAATTGCGCCGGCCGCTGCTGCAAACGGTGGAACAGATCGGCGGTCAGATCCAGGCGCTGGCGCGCGCGGCCAACTCGCTGCGCTCCTCCGCGCTGGCCCTGCAGCTCGCCTCGGAGAACATGCGGCGTGAGGCATCGGGACAGGAGACCTTCGCGCGAACCGGGCTCGAGGCCACGGCGGAGCTCGGCCGGCTGGTCGAATCCGCGGCGGTGGCCGGCTCCCGCGCGTCAAGCGTCAGTGAGGGCGCGGCAGGCGCCGCCGCCAAGCATCGCCAGGAGATCGAGGAGGCGGTCGACCGGTTGGTCCACGTCCAGTCCTTCGTGGCGGCCAGCTCGCGCTCGGTCACCGCGCTGGGCGCCACCACGGTACGGATCCGGAATTTCCTTGCGTCGATTCAGGAAATCGCCGAGCTCACCAACGTGATCGCCCTGAATGCCTCGATCGAGGCGCACCGCGCCGGCGCGTCGGGACGGGGCTTCGCGGTGGTAGCCGAAGAAATCCGGCAGCTTGCCATGCAGAGCGCCGAGGCCGGGGCAGACGCGACCCGGCTCACCAGCGATATCTCACGCGAAGTGTCCGGGATCGCAACGCAGATGGAGCGCGGCGAGCAGCTCGTGGCGGACGTCGGCGAGCTCTCGGCCGACACGGCGCGCGCGCTCGACGCGATCGTCCAGGCGACCCAGGAGGCGGGAGAACACTCCCGCGCCATTGCCGACTCGCAGGGCGCCCATGAGGCCGCGGGGCGGCGGCTCTCCTCGCAGATCCGGCAGCTCGCCGAAGGGGCGCAACGAGCCCGCGGCCAGACCGAGACGCTGGCCCGCGAGGCGGGCGAGGCCACTCGCGGGCAGGCCGAGCTGGAAACGGCCATCGCGGAGCTGCAGCGGGTCGCGGGCGAGCTGCAGGGGATCGCGCGCCACTTCATTGTCTAAGCATGATGCCCCTGCGCGCATACCTGGCGCTCGGCAGCAATCTGGGAAACCGGCATGCGAACCTGGCCCTCGCGCGGGAGCAGCTCCGCCGGCTGCCCGGGGTTTCCATACGAGGCGAGTCCACGGTGGAGGAGACCGCGCCACTGGGCGGGATCGTGCAGCCCGCCTACCTGAATCAGATGCTCGCGGTGGACACGACCCTCTCCCCCCGGGAATTGCTGGATGCGTGTCACCGCATCGAGGCGCGGGCCGGCCGCGCGCGCCGCTCCCGATGGGAATCGCGAACCCTGGATCTTGATATCGTGCGGTACGGCGGGCTCACCCTGGACGAGCCCGGTCTCACTCTACCGCACCCCGGACTTCCGGATCGGGACTTCTGGCGACGGGAACTGGAAGAACTCGCGCGGTTGGGCGTTTGAGCCTCGTCTATATTGGCAGGGAGCCAATGACCGAAATCCCAGCGAATCCCGGTATCCCCCCGGAGCTGCGCCCCACCTTGCCCCCCTGGGCCCAGGTCACACCCGAACGGATCCAGCACATCCAGCGGGTGGCCGAACTGATGGCCGACTGGGGCGACCGCATGAGGACCCCGGATTCCGAGCTGTACCGCTGGTTCAAGGCGGTGTGGCTTCACGATGCGCTTCGCGATGCCGATGAAGCCGAGCTCACCAAGTGGGCGCCCTCGGTGAAGGGCCCGGTCGAGCTGCGCCATGGCCCCGCCGCGGCGGCGCGGGCCAAGGGCGAGGGGGAAACCGACCGCGGTGTCCTCGACGCCGTGCGGTTTCACTCGGTCGGCCTCGCGGAGTGGGACATGGTCGGCCGGGTGCTCTATTGCGCCGACTTCCTCGAGCCGGGCCGCTCCTTCGAACGCGAAGAGCGCGGCCGGCTAGCGCAGCGCTTTCCCGAGGATCCCCGCGCGGTGGTGCTCGACGTTGCCCGCCGCCGCCTGCTCTACACCATTCGCACCGGTTGGACCCTGCCGGAGCCGACAGTCAGATTTTGGAATTCGCTCTCCGATTCCGCGTCATTGCGCTAGGAGCGCTGGTTGTCGCCGGGCTCGGCGCCGGCGCGTGGGTGCTGCTTCGCGGTGACGGCGGGAAAGGCCCCGCCGCGACCGCGCCGCTCCTGGGCGGCGATCATATCGTGGTGGAAGTCCTGAACGGCTCGGGACGGCGTGGGCTGGCGCGTACCGCCACTCGCGCGCTCCGGCGGGCGGGGTTCGACGTGGTCTATTTCGGGACGGTCTCTGATTCTATCCGGACCACTCAGGTACTGGCGCGCCGGGGAGATTCTCTGGCAGCGGCCAGGGTGGCGCGGGCGCTCGGCGCGGGGCAGGCCGGGGTCAAGTCAGACACGCTGCTCCGGGTGGATGTGACGGTGCTACTGGGGGCCGACTACCACCCTCCGCCCGAGCTACGGCCCTGATCAGACCCCCAGCTCCTCCGCGATGACCAGGATGTCCTCCCGCAGAATTCGCCGTTCGACTTGCAGGTGCAGGAAGCTTCGCCGCCCCAGCATCCAAAGCCCCAGCGCACGGAGCGCACCCAGCGCGCGATCAGCCAGCTCGGCCAGCCGGAGGGCGGCATAGCCACTCACCGGCGTCAGCACCAGCGCGATCACTCCCGCCCCGCCGCCCCACCACTTCCAGCAGAGCCCCGCCACGACCGCCCAGGTCAGCGGAAACACCACGAAGGCCGCCGCCGCCTTTGCCGTGGCGAGGATGTCGTCGTACTTGCCGACCGCCCGCGTGGAGAGGAGTCCCACCAGTCGGTAGGGCAGGAAGTGCAGCCCCAGGCCCGGAAGCCCCAGCGGAACGAGCAGGGCAAAGCGGAACAGGAAGAGGCCGATTCCCACCAGTACACCACTCGTCTTCATCCGTCCGACCGGCACATCCCAGGGATCGATCCCGGCGCCGCGCAGCTTGTCCTCATAGCGGAACACCCGCCGCCGGATGGCCTCGAGCCGGGCCGGATCCCGGGCCTTGAGTGCGTCGTATCCCCTGAGCACCCGGCGCCGGAAGGCGAATTCCTCGGCCAGCTCGGGTCGTGGAGCGTCGTCGCTGGCGCGCCGCTGGCTGGCCAGAATGCGCTCGGTGCGGGCCACGAAGTCGTGGGCCTCGAACGCGTCGGCCTGCAGCGTAACCTCTCCCAGCGCCAGGCCGACCCGGTCGGTAAGGGTCCGGACCAGTTCGGCGGGCGGTTCGCCTCCGGCGTCCAGCGGTGCGGGGCTGACGTCGAACGGCTCGCCGAAATACACCAGCGCCGCGCTCCGGAAGGTCTGCTTGTCGGTGTAGAAGAGCCCCACGGGCTGGATCCGGAGCGGTGGATCGGAGGTGACGCCGAGGGCGATGCGCGCGGCCCCGGTTTTCATCGGCTTCATCCGGGGATCGCTGTGGCTGGTTCCCTCGGGAAAGAGCGCCACCGCCCCGCCCCTGCCAAGGTGCGCTCGGACCCGGGTGAACATCTCCCGATTCTTGGTGAGATCAGCCCCGGGGTCCTGTTGCCGTTCGACCGGGATCGACCCGGCGGCGCGGACCAGCCAGCCCACGATGGGGATCCGGAACAGGGGTGCCTTGGCCAGAAACGAAACCGGCCGGGGTGCCAGGCACAGGATGAAGACCGGGTCGACCAGGGAATTGGGATGGTTCAGCACGAACATCACGGGACCATTCCGGGGAACCCTCTCGAGCCCCTCCGACTCCACTCGCCGGAAGAAGATCCGGAGCGTGAAGCGGAGCAGGGCCACCACGACCGCGCGCGGCCCCGCCATCAGCCGGCTGCCGCCGCGCGTTTCTTCTGCTCCACTTCCACGAAGAGCTGGCCGCACGCGGCGTCGATATCGAGCCCGCGGCTCCGCCGCACGACTGCCTCGACGCCCTGGTTGGTGAGCCGGTCGGCAAACGCCCGAATTCGGTTTCCCGAGGCAGGCGTAAGCCAAGGCGCGCCCCCGGGGTGGAGCGGAAGGATGTTCACGTGAGCCCCGAGCTGGTGGGCGAGCTTGGCCAGCTTATCGGCGTCGGCATCACTGTCATTCTTCCCCGCAATCAGCACGTACTCGAAGGTGACCCGCTTCCGGAACGCTCGCGCGGCTTGGAGCACCTCTTCCAGCGGGTATTTTTTCTGGATCGGCATCAGGCGGAGCCGCTGCGCGGCGCCCGCGGCGTGGAGTGAGATCGCCAGCCGGAACTGCTCGGGACGCTGAGCCAGCTCCAGCATGGCGGGCACGATCCCGACGGTGGAGACCGTGATGTGCCGCGCGCCGATGCCGAACCCCTCGGGGTGGTTCAGGATGGTGAGCGCCGCGTTCACCGCCGGCCAATTGAGCAACGGTTCGCCCATGCCCATGAATACGACGTTGGTCGGCTTCTCGGCGGGGCTCGCGAGGACGATCTCCCGCACCTGTGCCGCGATCTCCCACGGGGCGAGGTTTCGGCGGAATCCCATGCGCCCCGTGGCACAGAAGGTACACCCCAGCGGGCACCCCGCCTGGGACGAGATGCAGAGCGTCAGCCGCCTTCCGGAAGGGATCAGCACCGACTCGATCGCCTCGCCGTCCCCGAGCCTCCAGAGGTATTTCCGGGTGCCGTCGGTCGATTGCTGCACCGCCTCGGGCCGAAGCCTGCCGAGCGGAAAGTCGTGGTCGAGCTGGACCCGTAGCCCTGCTGGCAGCTCGCTCGCCTCCCACCACGAGCCCACGGGCGCCACCCAGAGGCGCCGGGCGATTTGCGCGTTCCGGTAGGCCGGGAGACTACGCTCCTTGACCCACGCCTGGATTCTCGCGGTGGCATCCGCGGGGGAAAGATCGAGCAGGGTGTTGGATTCCGCCGGGCGCTGACGCATGCCGAAATCTAGCCGCCGCTAGCCGGAATCGGGGCGGATCCGAGCGCGGATGAGCGTCAGGTGAGGCGCCAGCGCGCGGTCCAGCTCCGCCGCGGGAACCTGGGCCGCACCGGGATCCTCCACCATGCGCCGCCAGGGGCGCGGGTGCTTGTAGTCGTATTTCCCGAACACCGCCACCGGTGTGCCATAGGCTTCGATCGCTTTGCCGTCCTTCGATAGCCGCCACTGCCGGGCCCAGGAGTAGACCCATTCCGCGTCCGCGGACAGCAGCCGGACGCAGGCGTGGCTGGCCGGATACCCGGGCAGTTCGTACTCGTGGAACGAGATGCCGCGCTCGTTGTCGAAATTGAAATACCACTTGAGCAGCCACTCGTCGTTGTCGGTGCTGACGGTCTGCTTCCGCTTCCAGTTGGTGAAATACAGCGCATTGGGCGTTGGGGTTCTGGCCTTGCCCGTGCTGGTGGGGCCCCAGTAGACCAGGCGGCCGAATTGGTACGCGCCGAAGGCCTGCACCCGCTGCGAGACCGCGATCAGCCGGGGCACCGAGTCGAGCGCGCTTACCAGTTCAGGAAAGGGCGCGTATCCCATTTCCGGCCCGACCTGGTTGGGCACCAGCAGGGTGTCCCCGGCGCGGGCGCGCGCCAGGTCGATCCGGTTGAGCTTGAGGATGGCAGTGACGCCGGCCGGTCCCAGCGAGTCTTCCAGGGCTTGGAGGTCGCGGGCGCCGCGAAGCGGGTACGCCCGGAACGTGACCGCAGGGGGCGGGGGGGTCGGCGGAGCCGAGTCACGCCGTACCTCCGTATCGGCCGAGGTCCCGGCCGAGTCGCGCTGCGCCACCGATGGGGGCGGGGGCGGGTGGTCCCGGCAGGCGAAAGTCAGGCCGAGCAGAGCCCCCAACCCCCGGCGATGACGCGCCACAACGCCTCCCTGACTGTGAGTGTGAAATCTGCGCTTCAAGATACGCGCTCCAGACACTCAAGTTGCTTGATCCCCCTCTCTGCGCCCGTTACGTTTGGCAATGCTCGCCACTTCGCTCCGTACCCACTCCGGCGGTCTCCTGACGCGCACCGACGTGGGCCGCGATGTCCGTGTGGCCGGCTGGGTGCATCGCCGTCGGGACCTGGGAGGGCTCGTCTTCATCGACCTCCGGGACCGTTACGGGCTGGTGCAGCTCTCCTTCGATCCCGCCTACACCCCGCGCCAAGTCATGGAACGCGCCGCCGGTTGCGGGGTGGAGACCGTGGTCCTGGCCGCTGGCAGCGTGGCCATGCGCCCCAACGCGGCCCGGGATGAAACACTCGGTTCTCGTGAAGTCGAGGTGCGGGTCACCTCGCTCGAGGTGGTCGGTCCCGCCACGACTCCCGCGATTCCCGTGGGCCGGAAGGAGAGCGAGGATCTGCCCGCCGAGGAGCTCAGGCTCAAGCACCGCATTCTGGACTTGCGCCGGCCGGAGCTGATGGCCAATCTCGTCCTGCGGCACCGCCTCCTGCAGCGGGCCCGGCGCACCCTGAGCGACCTGGGCTTCCTCGAGATCGAGACGCCGATCCTCACCAAGCCGACTCCGGAGGGCGCGCGGGATTACCTGGTGCCGTCACGGGTGCACCGGGGCGAGTTTTACGCGCTCCCGCAGTCTCCCCAGATCTACAAACAGCTGCTGATGGTGGCGGGTTACGACCGCTACTTCCAGATCGCGCGATGTTTCCGCGACGAGGACCTTCGGGCCGACCGCCAGCCCGAGTTCACCCAGATCGATCTCGAGGCCTCCTTCATCGCTCAGGAAGACGTGCTCCGGGTGGTGGAGGAGTTACTGGTGGCGGAATGGGACGAGGCGGGGCATGCCATTCCGCGGCCCTTCCCGCGGCTGCTGTGGCGCGAGGCCATGGAGCGCTTCGGCATCGACAAGCCCGACACTCGGTACGGCTACGAGATCCGGGATCTGACAGCAAACGTCGGGGCCGAGGCGGCTCCCTTCGTGCAGGATGCGATCGCAAGCGGAGGGCGGGTGCGCGGGATTCTCGCCTCCGGCGCGAGCGCGCTGTCCCGGAAGGATTTCGACGCCTTTGCCGTGGCGGCCAAGGGGGCCGGGGCGGGCGGCCTGATCTGGGCCCGCTTCGGCGCCGCGTGGGAAGGGCAGGGCGTGAAGGCCATCGGCGCCTCCCACCTCGAAGCCGTGCCCGCCGCGGAAGGGGACGTACTCCTCGCGGCGGCCGGACCCGACTCGGTCACTTCGCCGGCGCTGCACGCCGTGCGCACCGCGCTGATCAGGCGGCTCACCCCGGCGCCGTCGCAGCCGCACGCCTTTCTCTGGGTCGTGGATTTTCCGCTCTTCGAGCCCGACCCGGACACCGGCGCGCAGGTCTTCGTGCACCATCCGTTCACGTCACCCCACCCGGAAGACATCGCCTTTCTCGAGAGCGACCCGGGTCGCTGCCGTGCCCTCCACTACGACGCCGTGTATAACGGCGTGGAGCTGGGGAGCGGCTCGATCCGCATCACCGATCCCGCAGTCCAGACCAAGGTGTTCGGACTCCTTGGCCTTCCGCCGGAGGAGATTCGCCGGCGATTCGGATTTCTGCTCGATGCGCTGGCCTCCGGCGCGCCGCCGCACGGCGGGTTCGCCGTGGGCTTCGACCGGGTGGCCATGCTGCTCGCGGGAGCCGGCTCGCTGCGCGATGTCATCGCCTTTCCGAAGACCACCACCGCCCGGGCACTGTACGAGGGGGCGCCTTCGCCCGTGAGCGATACCGACCTCGCCGCGCTCGGCCTTACGGTGACCCGATGAGGCCGACCGTGGGTGAAGACCTGATTCAGCGTCTGAGCATCGAAGGCGCCGACCCGCTGCTGCTGGCCGGCGTCAACGAGGCAAACATGGTGGAGCTGGAGCGAGCCACCGGCGCCCGGATTTCGCTGCGTGGAGACATGCTGTCGGTGTCGGGCACGCCGGAACAGGTGGACCGGGCCCTCGGTGTGGCGCAGGGCCTGCTCGACATCGCGCGCACCGGCGAGGCGGTCTCGGTCGAGGATGTCTACCGCTTTGCCCAGGACGGGGTCCCGACCGAAGGGCTCCTGGCCGGCGGGGAAGGCAAGATCGTGCTCCCCGGCCTCCGTCGGGCCATTGCCCCCAAGACCCAGGGGCAACGGGACTACGTCCATGCGATCTCCACCATGGACATCGTAATCGGCATCGGGCCCGCGGGCACCGGGAAGACTTACCTCGCCGTCGCGAAGGCCGTGGAGTCCATGGCCCGGAAGCGGGTCAAGCGCATCATCCTCGCGCGGCCGGCGGTCGAAGCCGGCGAGTCGCTCGGCTTCCTCCCGGGTGATATCCAGGCCAAGGTGGATCCCTACCTCCGTCCACTGTACGACGCCCTCGAGGACATGATGCCGGCGGAGCGGGTGCAGAAGGCCCTGGAGCAGCGCGCCATCGAAATCGCGCCGCTGGCGTACATGCGGGGCCGCACCCTGAACGATGCATTCATCATTCTCGATGAGGCCCAGAACGCCACCGGCGCCCAGATGAAGATGTTCCTCACCCGGCTCGGCGTGAACAGCAAAGTGGTGGTGACCGGAGACAAGACCCAGGTGGACCTGCCCCGCCGGGAGGATTCCGGGCTCATTCAGATCGAGCGAATTCTTCCGGGCATCGACGGAATCGGGTTCTGCTATCTCAGCGACGTCGACGTGGTCCGGCACCGGCTGGTGCGGGAGATCATCAAGGCGTATGCCGAGGACCAGAACGGCTGATCGGAGACCCAACGACGCCAGAACGCAAGGACGCGAAGGCGTCGTTGCGGTGTCGGGTCGCTCCCATCCACTTCCGCGTTCCGCGATCGCGGGGGCGGCGGTCGCCACGCTCTCGGGGGAGGGACGGGTGGCGACGCTCTCGATCTCGTTCGTAGGGCGCGACCGGATGCGGGATCTCAACCAGCGCTGGATGGGCAGTCGCTCCTCGACCGATGTGCTGGCCTTCTCGCTGGCGGGGCCCGGCGGGTCGCTCGCGGGCGACGTCTACATCTGTCCCTGGATGGCGGCCCGGAACGCGCGGGCCCTGGGGATACCGCTCCGGGAGGAGTTGACCCGGCTGGTGATTCACGGCGTGCTGCATGTGCTGGGGTACGATCATCCCGAAGCAACCGGCCGCACCGCTTCCCCGATGTGGCGCCGGCAGGAACGCTATCTCCGGGGACTTCGATGATTCACGCAGTGCTCGCCGCGCTGCAGCTCTGGGTGGCCCCTTTGCTCGCCGGGTTGTTCACGCTGTGGTCGGCGCTGGTGGCTCTCGGGGAGCAGGACGACGCGGGGGTGCCGCGCCTGCTGACGCCTGGAGAGACCCCGGCCACCGCGCCGCTCTCCTCGGCCCGGAGCCTCCACGTCCTCCACCTTGCGCTGCTCGCGATCGCCTCCGCGCTGGCGGGCACGGCGCTCTCGTGGTGGGCCTGGGATTTTCCGCACTCGATCGTCCGCCTGCTGCTCGCCGTGCTGCTGGTGTGGATCCTGGGCGATCTCGCCCCGCGGCTCTGGGCCGCCAACGAGCCGGGTCTGGTGCGTTTCGACGGCCGTTTCGTCCAGCACACTCTCGCCCTGTTTCGCCCCCTCCTCACCGCCGTGGCATGGGTGGATCGTGGTTTCCGCGCCCGGCGGACCGGGCATCGCAGGCAGGAAGCCGCCGAGCGGAACATGCTGACCGGAATCATGGGCCTGGCGGAAATGGCGGTATCCGATGTGCTCACCCCCCGGCTGGACATCATGGCCGTGGACTTCTCATCGAGTCGCGAGCAGGTCATCGAGATGTTCAGAACATCGGAGCATTCCCGGCTGCTCGTCGTGGACGGAGATCCCGACTCGGTGACCGGAGTGATCTACGCCAAGGATCTGCTGCCCGGGCTGGGTCCCGAGGCGGGACCCTCCGACTGGCACCCCCTCATCCGCCCGGTCGAATTCGTCCCCGAGGCCAAGAGTCTGAGCCGGCAGCTGCGGGACTTTCAGCGCGGCGCGAGCCATCTGGCCGTCGTGGTCGACGAATTCGGTGGCACTTCCGGCATCGTCACGCTGGAGGACGTGCTCGAGCAGATCGTCGGGGAGATCCGCGACGAATACGACACCGACGAGGTGGCCCCGGTCCAGCGGCTGCCGGAAGGCGGCTGGTCCGTTCTGGGCGGGGTGCCGCTCGCCGACCTGGAGACTGAGCTCGGCCACAGTTTCGCGCGGGAAGATGTAAGCACCGTGGGCGGGCTGGTGCTGGCCGCGTTCGGCCGGGTGCCGCGGGCCGGAGAGACGCTCTCACTCGAGGGGTTCCGCATCACCGTGGACCAGGTGGCCCGGAGGCGGGTCAGCCGGGTGACCGTGGTTCCGGTCGAAGCCGCGCCGGCCTCGATGGGCGCCGGGAGGCCCGCCCCATGATCTGGTCGCTGGTGATCTTGGGCCTCCTGCTCACCCTGTTCGGCGCAACCGCCGCGGCGGCCCTGATCACCTCGAGCCGCGCCAGGCTCGCGGAAGTGGTTGCGCGACGGCTCCGGGGAGGCAACGATTCGCTGGCCTGGCTGCCGCCGCTGGAGCGGGACCTGGCCGCAGCGTCCGTCACCACCACGCTGGGAATCACGCTCCTGGGAGCGGTCTTCCCCAGCATGTTCAACGGCGCCACGCTGCCGCGGCTCGGCCTCCTCCTCATCCTGCTCGCAATCCCGGCGATCCTGCTGAGCGGCTACGTCCTGCCGCGGTTGCTCACCCGCCGGCGCGCGGCCCGCGTGGCCGCCCGGGTGCGGCCCGTGCTGCGCCCCTGGTCGGCGATCCTGACGCCGATCCTCCCAGCGCCACCGCTCCATCCTGAAGCCCATATCACCGGCCTCTGGCGCGAGCGGGCCGAGGGCGGAACCGGCCTGGACGACGCGCTGCTGCGGGTCGGCGGGGTCATCAGCTTCTCGCAGCGCTCGGTGCGCGAGGTGATGACGCCGCGCACCGATCTGGTTGCCATCCCCGAGGAGTCGTCGGTGGAAGAGGTCCGGGCCGCGTTCGTCCAGAGCGGTTACAGCCGCCTGCCGATTTACCGGGGCACCCTGGACGACGTGGTGGGAATGGTCCACGCCTTCGATCTCTTCCGGCTGAATCTGGGCGACCCGGTGCCGGTGCGCCCCCTGGCCGTCGCCCCCGCCAGCCGCCTCTGCGGCGACGTCCTGGTCGACATGCAGCGGGAGCGCCGCCACCTGGCCGTCGTGTTGGACGAGTTTGGCGGCACGCTCGGCATCGTGACGCTGGAGGACCTGTTGGAGGCAATGGTCGGAGAGATCCTCGACGAGGATGAACCGGCGCCCCCCGCATCCGGCGATCCCGGCCTCCTGGAAGTGGACGGATCGGCCCAGGTCACCCAGATCGAAGAGCGCTTCGCGGTGGTGCTTCCTCCCGGACAGGCTTCCACCGTCGGGGGGCGGCTGGTGGAGCTCGCGGGCCGCTTCCCCGCCAGCGGCGAGCGGTTTCTGATTCGCGGCCTCGAGCTCGATGTGCTGCACGCATCGCCCACCCGGGTCGAGCGCCTGCTGGTGCGGCGCGGCGCCCCTGCAACCATCGCGCTGGATAAGCCGACGCCATGACCCGCCGCCGCCGGTTGGCCCCCGAGAAGATGATCGCCCTGCTCCGGGACGGAAACGTCAGCGAGTTCTTCGCGCGGGCCCGCCTGCTGGAGGCCGCGGATCTGGCCGACGTGCTCGCGCTGGCGGATGAGGACGAGCGGGTCGAGATCGCCAAGCTGCTTCCGCCCGAGCTCACCGGCGAGGCGCTGACCGAGATGCCCGAGA
>JAYUAL010000149.1:0-5207 GCA_043741355.1 Gemmatimonadales bacterium
GGATCCTCGATGTGCTTGGCGTCGGGGTAGAAAGTGGACATGGCTCCCACCGTTCCGAGCAGCATGCCCATCGGATGGGCGTCGTACCGGAAGCCCTCCAGGAACTTTATGACGTTGGTATGGACGTAGGTATGAAACTTGATGTCGTGTTCCCACTTGTCGAGCTGGGCGCGGGTGGGCAGCTCGCCCACGGCCAGCAAATAGGCCACCTCGAGAAAGGTGGCCTGCTCGGCCAGCTGTTCGATAGCGTAGCCCCGGTAGCGGAGGATTCCCCGGTCGCCGTCGATGTAGGTAATGGCACTCCGGCAGGCTGCCGTATTCATGAAGGCCGGGTCGTAGGTCATCAGCCCGAAATCGTCTTCGCCGGTCCTGATCTGGCGCAGGTCGATGGCCTTGATGGTGCCTTCGGAAATCGGCAGCTCGTAGGTCTTGCCGGTGCGGTTATCGGTTACCGAGAGGGAATCTGTAGCCACGGAGAGCGCCTTCCATATGAAGCCCGGATCGCTGCGGTTTGCGCGGTACAATTGTAATATCCCTGTGCCATACTTCGCTTACGGTTCCCTGCCGGTCACGAAAGAAGGGGTTTGGATGGTCGCGACCCGCTTCCCCCTCCTGTTGTCAGGAACGTTTCTCTGTGCCGGTCTGGCGTGCAAGACCACCGAGCCGCAGCCGGTTCCGGTGCAGCTCGGCCTGATTTCCGCCCCTCCAGCCACCGCCCAGAGCGGCGTGGCGCTATCGCCGCAGCCCGCGGTCCAGGTGCAGGACGCCTCCGGCAATCCGGTTGCGGATCCGGGCCGCCGGATCGGGGCGGTGCTGGCCAGCCAGGGCGGGGCCCTGAGCGGCACCCTCGAGGCGCGAACCGACGCCCAGGGCAAGGCCACTTTCACGGACCTTGTCCTCAGCGGGCCGGCCGGTCAGCGAACCCTCCGATTCGACGCACTAGGCCTCCGGTCCGCGTCGGCCGGTCCCATCACGGTCGGGCCGGGCATCGCCGCCACGCTGACCGCCTCGGCGGGAAACTTCCAGACCGCGGCCGCGGGCACCGCTGTAGCCCTGGCCCCGGCGGTGCTCGCGACCGATGTCTCGGGCAACCCGGTGCCGAACGTGCCGGTGAGTTTCACGGTGGCGGACGGCGGTGGCTCGGTCGTGACGGGCTCCAGCGTCACCAATGCCTCCGGCGTCGCCGCGCTCACCAGCTGGACCCTCGGCCCGGTCGTGGGCCTCAATTCGCTCACCGTCACCAGTACCGCCATCCCGTCGGCTTCAGTCACCTTTACCGCGACCGGGATCCTGGGCCCCCCTGCCATTCTCACCCGGGTGACCGGTGATGGGCAAACAGCAACCGTCGGCGGGCCCACGCCGGTGTCGCCCTCCGCCAAGCTCACCGATGCGTTTGGGAACGTGGTGGCTGGGGTGATCGTCACATTTGCGCCGGCCCCGGGGAGCGGCGCGGTGACCGGCGGAGCCGCCACCACGAACGCCCTGGGCATCGCGACCCTGGGGACCTGGACGCTGGGCCTCATTCCGGGTGCCAACACCCTCACCGCTGCCCGGGCCGGGGTGCCGTCGGTCACCTACCAGGCCACCGGAACCGACTTTCCGGTCTCGGCCATCGCCGCCGGCAATGGCCACACCTGTGCTGTGGCCCCCGGCGGGTTGGCCTACTGCTGGGGTTTCAACAGCTCGGGACAACTCGGGAACGGTACGCTGGTCGGGGCGCTGCTACCCACTCGAGTGGGGGGCGGGCTCCTCTTCACCACGGTGAGCGCCGGCGTTTCCCATACCTGCGGGCTGGTAGGAGACGGAGACGCCTGGTGCTGGGGCGAAAACGGATTGGGACAGCTGGGCGACGGCTCCGGCATCAACCGGTCGCTCCCGGTTGCGGTGGCCGGCGGACTGAAGTTCACCTCCATCGCCCTGGGCTTGTTTCACACCTGCGGCCTGCAGGCGGGCGGCGCCGCGTTTTGCTGGGGCGCCGGGCAGGCGGGCCGGCTAGGGGACGGCACCCAGGAAAACCGGCCCGTACCCACGGCCGTAACCGGGGGGCGGTTCTTCAGCCTGCTCAGCGTCGGCACCAGCCACACCTGCGGTGTGGCCACTGACGGGACAGTGCTCTGCTGGGGGGCTAACGGTAACGGGCGCCTTGGCGACGGAACCGTCAGCGACCGGTTCACGCCGACTCCGGTCTCCAGCGCCCTCCGGTTCATTGCGGTGGCGGCCGGGGGAGAATTCTCCTGCGCCATCGCGACGGGCGGCGCCGGATACTGCTGGGGGAACGGCGGGTCCGGCGTGCTGGGCACCGGTAACACGACCACCCAGCTGACGCCGACCGCGATCAGCGGTGGGCTCGTCCTCACCGCCGTCTCTTCCGGCGTTGCCCACAGTTGCGCTCTGGTGGGAGCGGGGCAAGCCTACTGCTGGGGATTCAACTCATCGGGTCAGGTGGGTGACGGCACGGCTGCATCCCGCCCGGCGCCGACGGCAGTGCTGGGCGGCCAGACCTACTCGGTGATCCGCGTGGGGACCGAGCACACTTGCGCTCGAGGGACCACGGGGGGCGCCTATTGCTGGGGAAGGAACGACACCGGCGCGGTCGGGGATGGAGCCACTGTGATCCGCCTGACGCCGGTCGGCGCTGTCAAGCCGTAGGTAGCGTGACGGTGCAGGTCGTGTCGAAGCCGCCCCTGGTGTGGTACACGGTTCTCACGGCCAGGTTTCTGGGGACGAGGCGACGGAACAGATCTTCGGCGATCCGCGCAGTGGCATGTTCCTGAAAGATCCCGACGTTGCGATAGCTCGTGATGTAATACTTGAGGCTCTTCAGCTCGATGCACTTCCCGGCGGGGATGTAGGTGATGGTCAGCCGGGCAAAGTCGGGCAACCCGCTGTAGGGGCACACCGCGGTGAACTCGGCCGTCTCGGTGACGATCTCCTGGGCCGGTCCGTCGTAGTCGAAGGTCTCCAGCACCGCCACGTCGATCTGCTCCGGTCCGACGAAGGAGAGCGTCCTGCCTTCCGCGATGGCCATCGGTCCATCCTCGATCAAGGGTCATTGTTGCTCCAGCCGCACCATCCCCTCCTCCAGCCACGCCTCCTGCCCCTTTAAGACGCCCTGCGCAAGGTGGTAGGTGCGATCGTCGTCGTTGTGGAAGATACTGCCGAAGAGCTGGTTCACCTTGCGCCGGCTCTGGCGGCTGAAAACGTCCGCCATCCGCACCGGGCCCTGATTGGCCGGCTCCTTCTTCACCATCATCCTCGCCCGGCTGCAGGCGGCGCTGATGGCCAGGAGCTCCGCGCCGATCTCCACGTGGCGGAACAGCACCGCCTGCTTCTTCTCGAGCTTCGGCCCGAAACGGACCATCGAATGGAACAGGCTCCGCGCCAGTTTGCGACACTTCCGGTTGACGAATCGCAGGTGGCCGGCCAGCGGCCCGAACTCGGCGTAGCGGGGCCAGCGGCCCCACCCGAAGAAATGCTTGGGGTACCAGACCGAGTAGAAGAGCCCGGCCTTGAGCAGCGCCTTGAGCTTGGTTGCCCCGGAGGCCTTGGGGTTGACCAGCTCGCCGGCCACCGTAAGGTGGGTGTCCACCGCCTCACGGGCGATGAACAGCCGCATGATTTCGCTGGAGCCTTCGAAGATGAGATTGATGCGCCAGTCCCGCATCATCCGCTCGACCGGATCCGGCTTCTCGCCCCGGCTCCGCAGCGAATCGGCGGTCTCGTAGCCCCGTCCCCCTTTGATCTGCAGCGTGTCATCGACAATGCGCCAGCCGACTTCGGTGTTCCACATCTTGGCAATCGCGGCCTCGAGCCGGATGTCGGTCCGGGGCCGGTCCGCCAGGAGCGAGCTCAGCTCGGCCACCGACTCCATGGCGAAGATGTCCGCCGCCATCCGGCCCAGCTTCTGGGCAATCGCGTCGTGCTTCCCGATAGCCTGGCCCCACTGGACCCGTTCCGCGGCCCAGGTTCGGGAGATCTCCAGCGCCCGCTTGGCCCCGGCCACGCAGCCGGCCGGAATGGTCAGCCGCCCGGTGTTGAGGGTGATGAGCGCGAGCTTGAGTCCCTTGCCCTCGCCCCAGAGGAGGTTCTCGACCGGGACCTTCACGTCGTGGAATCGGAGCAGGCCGTTCTCGATCGCCTTGAGCCCCATGAAGTGCAGGCGTTGGACCACCTCGACGCCGGGCCAATCGACCTCGACGATAAAGGCGGTCATGCTCTTGGGGCCAGTCCGCGCCATCACCAGCATCACCTCGGCCACGGTGCCGTTGGTGCACCAGAGCTTCTCGCCGTTCAGGATCCAGTGCTTCCCGTCCTCAGAGAGCCGGGCGCTGGTCTCCAGGCCGGCCGGGTCGCTGCCGACGTGATTCTCGGTCAGCGCGAACGCCGAGATCGCTCCCTTCGCGATGCGGGGCAGATACTTCTTTTTCTGGGCGTCGGTGCCGAAGAGCTTGAGGGGAACCGGCACCCCGATCGACTGGCTGGCCGAGAGCAGCGCGGTGAGGCTGCCGTCGACGCTGGTCACCAGGCCGATGGCCCGGGTGTACATCAGCTGCGAGAGGCCGAGCCCGCCGTATTGCTGGTCGATCTTGATGCCGAAGGCGCCGATCGCGCGAAGCCCATCTATCACCTCGGGCGGAATCTTGCTTTCGCGATCGATCCGGTCGCTGTCGACGTTGTCCCGGAGAAACGCCTCGAGCTGGTCGAGGAACGGCTGGGCCTTCGCGACGTCCTCCGGCTTCGGCTCGGGGAAGGGATGGATCAGATCGAGACGAAAGCGACCCTCGAACAGCTCCTTCACGAAGCTGGCGGACCACTCGACTTCGCGCGCGGCCTCCGCAACCTCGCGAGCCTCCTGCTCAGTGGCCATTACCGGCTTGGCCAGGAGCGGAGTTTTTTCGAAGGGGGGCTTCATGACGTCGGTCATGTTCAGGACCAGGTAGAAGTGTTCGCGGAGCGCTCGCGCAGGGCGCCGAGCAGAAGCGTCGTGATATGGCGCTTGCGCTGCTCGGCGAAGTCGGGCGCGGTGGGGTCGAGACCGACGGCCTTGAGGAAAGTCTGGCCGTGCACGATGGGGAACCAGGTGAGGGCAACCAGCGAAAGGAGCAGGTGCGCGGCTTCAGTCGTGTCGGAGATGTCGAGGCCGAGCTCCTGGCGAAAAGCCGCCAGCGCCTCCTGCCACACGGCCAGTCGGAGCGGCATCCCGTCGA
>JAYUAL010000150.1:0-5183 GCA_043741355.1 Gemmatimonadales bacterium
GGTGTGGCCCGCGGTCCGGGATCTCGGCTCCCTGGTTGGCACCTGGTCCGACCTCAAGAGCGCCAAGCGGCTCCCCGATGAGGGGGGGAGAGAAGTCTGGGAGCAGAATGCCGGCGGATTTCCGCTCCGGCTGATCATCGAAGAGTCCACACCGCCGGCTCGGTTGGTGACGCGGATCGATGCGCCTGCGGATGCGACGTTCGGCGGCGTGTGGACCTACGAGATAGCGCCCGCGCCGGGCGGCTCCACCGTCACGGTCACCGAGGAAGGATACGTCAACAATCCGCTGTTCCGGACCATGATGAAGGTGATGGGAGTCCACAAGACTGCCGACGGGTACCTCACGGCGCTGGGCAACAAGCTCGGCGAGACGGTGATGGTGGAACACGTCGAGTAAGAGGCAGGGTATCTTCGACCATGTCACCGAAGGGAGCATGATGGTGCAATGCATTGCCGGGCTCGCCACGTTCGTCCTGACGGTAATGACCGCCGGCTGCGACGCCGCGGTGGACCCCGCGGGTCCCGGCTCCGGAGATCCGCCTGCCTCGCTCGCGGCACGGCTCAGGGAAGTGGCCAACGGGCTCAGCGCCCCCCTGTTCCTGACCAGTCCCCCGGGTGATCAAACCCGGGCCTTCGTCGTAGAGCAGGGCGGGCGGATCCGCATCATCCGGAACGATGCGCTGGTGCCGACTCCGTTCCTCGACATCTCCGGCAAGATCTCCAACGGCGGCGAACAGGGACTCCTGGGCCTGGCTTTCCATCCCCAGTACGCCAGCAACGGCCGGTTTGTGGTCTACTATACCAATCCGTCCGGTGATATCCGGATAGCCTCGTACAAAGTCACCGCGAACCCCGAGGTGGCAGATCCCGCCAGCGAGCAGATTCTCCTGGCGGTGCCCCACCCCTCCTTTTCCAATCACAACGGGGGCATGGTAGTCTTCGGCCCGGATGGGCGCCTCTATGCCGGCACCGGCGATGGCGGGTCGGGGGGCGATCCCAACGGCAACGGGCAGAATCGAAATACCCTCCTTGGCAAACTGGTTCGCCTCGACGTGAACGCCGCCGGCCAGGCCACGGTGCCGTCCGATAATCCGTTCGTGGGACAATCCGGGATGCGCCCGGAGATCTGGAGCTATGGGCTCCGCAATCCATGGCGGTTCAGCTTCGACCGCCTCACCGGCGATCTCTACATCGGAGACGTGGGGCAGAACGCACGCGAAGAGATCGACGTAAGCACCGACGTATCCCAGTTCGGCCGGGGGCTCAACTTCGGCTGGAAGATCATGGAGGGGACCGCCTGTTTCAGCCCTTCATCGGGCTGCATCAAGACCGGGCTCACCCTGCCGGTTTTGGATTATGACCACAGCGATGGGTGCTCGGTCACCGGCGGCTACGTCTATCGGGGTTCGCTCGCTCCGGCGCTTCGGGGCCACTACTTCTACGCTGACTATTGCTCGGGTTGGGTCAGAAGTTTCCTCTTGGCGGGGCGCCAGGTTACCCAGCCGCTCGACTGGGCCGCGCTTCGCCCGGGCGGCCAGATCACCAGCTTCGGCGAAGACGCAGGGGGAGAGCTTTACATCATCGTGCAATCGGGCCGGGTATTCCGGATCGAGTCGGCGCCCTGAGCGGGGACCTGCCCCGACTCAAGGCCGCCATTCCCGACGGGGTCCGCTTCGGCACGTCCTCGTGGACCTATCCCGGCTGGAAGGGGCTGGTGTACCAGCGGGACTATCCCGCGACGGGCGCGGGGGCCGAGATGCTGGCTGAGTACGCCCGCTATCCCCTGTTCGGCACGGTCGGGATCGATTCGAGCTTCTACACCCCGCTCACCGCAAAGTCTCTCACGAGTTACGCCGCGGCGCTGCCCGAAGCCTTTCCCTGCCTGACCAAAGTGTGGGACCGAATCACGGTGCATACCTTCACCAAAGCGCGCGACAAGGTCCGGGCGGGACAGCCCAACCCGGATTTTCTCAACCCGGACCTGTTTCTGGAGTCGGTCTGGGGTCCCCTCAAGGATCATTTCGCCGCCCACACCGGGCCGCTGATCTTCGAATTTCAGGCCATCGCCCGGGAGACCAAGGTAGGTCCGCCCGAATTTGCCGGGCAGCTCGATCACTTCTTCGCGAAGCTGCCGAAGGAAGGCCGTTACGCCGTGGAGGTCCGCAATCCCGAGTTCCTGACGCCGGCCTACTTCGCGGTGCTGCGGGAACACGACGTGGCCCACGTCCTGAGCTCCTGGACCAGGATGCCCTCCATCGGCATGCAACTCGAACTTCCCGGTGCGGTCACCGGGGGCTTCCTGGTGGTCCGGGCGCTGCTGCGCCCGGGCCGGTATTACGCCGACGCGGTGGATGCCTTTCAGCCCTACGACGCGATCCGGGACCCTAACCCGGAGCTCCGGAACGACCTGGTACGCGTAGTGGAAACGGCGGAGAAGTTGCGGATTCCTGCCTACATACTGGTGAACAACCGGGCGGAGGGAAGTGCGCCGCGGACCATCGCGGCGGTGCTGGGACTACTCGGAGACCGGTGACCGGTCACTGGTCACTGGCCTTCTCTTCCCCGCCCGCCTGAACCGCCGCTTCGCGGGCCGGCGGCCCCGTCCCGCCGCCGCGTGGGCCGCCTGAGCCAGTCGGGTCAGATGGGCCAGTTCACTCGCGTAGGGCACCTCGACCCAGCCATGGGTGAGCGCCAGCCGCTCCGACAGAAAGGGACGTGCGCTGGCGGCGGCGAGGGTGTCGGTGCGGAGCGGCTCGGGCAGCCGAACCATCAAAGCGTCATTGCCCAGCACGGCAAACATCCGCTCCCCGTGAAAGAACGCTTCGGTCCCGAAGAGTTTCTTGATCCGGATCGGGGCCAGATCGGCCAGGGCATCGCGCACCAGGGTGGGTCGGGAAGGCGTGGACATGGGGAGATCGTACCGCTGAAACAGGGGTTCCGCCAGCAGCGGGCCTCGCGCTTAGGCCAGCGCCCCCTCCAGCAGGTCAGCCACACCGCCCACGGCGCAGATCCTGACGATGGCCTCGCCGATCTTGTTATTGGGCGTCGAGGCCCCGGCGGTGATTCCGATCGAGCCCACTCCCGCCAGCCAGCCGGTCTCGGCCAGTTCCTGTTTGGCGCCGAAAGGCCGGTGGCGGAGCTCGCCGCTCACCGGATCGATGCAGTCGGAATCCTCGATATGATAGGTGCGCACGTTCCGGCTCGCGCAGAGCGCGGCCAGGTGCGTCGTATTGCTGGAGTTGTATCCTCCCACCACGAGCATGAGGTCGGGCGGGTCCGCGAGGAGCTCGACCACCGCGTCCTGGCGTTCCTGGGTAGCCGAGCAGATGGTGTCGAAGGTGCGCACGTGCAGTGGCGCGGCGGCCTCGCCGTATTTCCGGACCATCGTCCGGCGGACCTCCTCGGCAATGGCCAGCGATTCGGTCGAAAGCATTGTCGTCTGATTGGCCAGCCCGACCCGGTCCAGGTCCCGCGAAAAATCGAATCCGGGTGACATCGCCGACGTGAACCGCGCCGCCATCGCGGTCGCGTCTCCCCCGCGCTCGATGAAATCACAGACTGCGCGGGCCTCTTCCATGCTCAGCACCACCAGGTAGCGTCCCCCGGGGTACTTCATCACCTGGCTGGCCGTCGCCTTGGTTTCCTCGTGCCAGTGCTTGCCGTGGATCAGCGCGGTGAACCCGTCCCGGGCATAGCTCTCCACCCGCTTCCAGACGTTCAGCACCGAGCCACAGGTGGTATCCACCAGCACGCAACCGATGGCCTTGAGGCGGGCGAAGTCGTGGATCGTGACGCCGAAGGCGGGCATGATCACCGCATCATCGGCGGTGAGATGCCTGAAGTCGAATGCCCCGTTCGCGTCCCGGTCCAGAAAGCTGATTCCCATGGCTTCGAGCTTGGCGTTCACGTGCGGATTGTGAATGATCTCGCCAACCAGGTGGAGCCGCCGCTCCGGAAACTTCATGCGGGTCTCGTACGCGTATTCCACCGCCCGATCCACGCCGTAACAGAACCCGAATTCCTTGGCCAGACGGAAAGTCAGCGGCCCCACCGTGAGCCGGTGGCTCCGGGAGCGCAGCGTCTCGATGAGGTGGGAGTGGTAATCGGCCGAAAGCAGGCCCTCGATCTGACCCTTGAGCCCGAAACCCTTCCGGAAATACGTCGCTTCCGTCATGGGGGAAATCTACCCGCTCCCGGGCTTATTGGCCCGGCCGCAGACGCCGGTCGCGGGTGCGACTGGAATCTGTTCGAACCAGCCCTTCAGCTGGAGCGTGTCGGAGCTGCTGACCGGCCGGAGCCGCGCGTCCAGTGTGCCGGAGACCGATGCTCCCCCCGCCGTCACGATGACTTTGCCGCCCATCCCATCGAACCCGAGCAGATTGACTTCGCCGAGCATCCGCAGGGCGATGCCGGCCTGAGGACGGCCCGGTGTGAAGTTCTCGGCCTGGTTCACCGCATAGACCTCGGCCCGGACCGAGTCCGACGCGACGAGCGTGAGCCCGACTGCGGTATCGCCCCGGACCGCGATGACCTCGAGCAGCGTGTCCGCCGCGCACCACCTGGCGGTGGCGGGCGCGCTGAAGCTGCCGCGCAGCCGGCCGGTCCACTCGACCGAAATCGTGCCCGCCCGGGGACGTGCCGAAGTGCCGGTGCTCCCGGTGCAGGCCGTGCCGACTGCCACCGAGAGAATCAGGACGTTTCGCATGGCAAGGAAGCTAGGCTCCCCGGTGGCCGGGGGGCTACCGGAGAGTTGGAAAGGGGCAGCGAGAAGCGAGAAGCGAGAAGCGACACGGCGAGCGGGAAACGGGGGAAACCGAAGGCCCAGGACTATGAAGCTTGGGCCCACTTGCTCCGCCCGTCCCGGTGAAGGCCGTAGGCCCGGAGACGGCGCCACAGGGTCGTACGGCTTATGCCAAGACTCTTGGCGGTTTCGGCCAAGCGCCAGCCGTGCTCGTCGAGCGATCGAACGATCGCTTCGCGCTCGCGGTCGGCAAGCGTAGTCGGACCCACGCTGCCTTGAATGAACATCGCCTCGCCCAGATCGAGGTTGCCCACTCGAATGGGTTTGAGGCGTCCGCCCAGCTCAGCCAGGACCGGCATGAGGTCGGAGCCGGGCTGGGTCAGGTCCAGACCCAATTCGCGGGCCTGCTCATTGGCGTACAGCACTTTCCCCTGCGGGTCGA
>JAYUAL010000151.1:0-26020 GCA_043741355.1 Gemmatimonadales bacterium
CCCAGCTGTCGATCATGGATTCGCTGGCCAACTGGATCCAGGCCAGCTACACGCCGAAGGGCGCATTGGGCGATGTGCTGCGAAGCGTCGCTCCCAAGCTGGGTTTGTACAACAAGAACGCCGCCGCCCTGCCGCAGAGCTACGGCGCCTACGCCAAGACCTACTTCGAGCTCAAGTACGACGCCCACCGGAAGCTGGTACCGTACACCAACAGCCACCTGGTATGGTCCATACGGGCCAACCAGGTGTTCGGCGAGCCCGCGCTCGTGCTGAATACACCAACCCAGTACTATTTTCTGCTCCCCAATCTGGGTAGCTCGGTAACGCCGGAAACGGAACGGTACGACCTCTCCCATCACCCGGCCGTGAAGCGGTTCATCACCTACTTCAACGATCAGCTCAAGAGCAGCACCGCCAACGCCACCTATGTGGTACTGAGCAAGGACAACAGGCTGCCCTTCGTCAAGATCACCAAGGCGGAATACCTCGACAAGCTGGCGGACGCGGTGGATCGAAAGTATGCTGCCGAAAAGGAATACGCCGTACGAAGCTGGCCGGAAGGCAACGCGCGGGCCAGTGCGCTCCGGGACGCAGAGGCCCGATATCAGAAGCGGCAGAGCCTCGTGGCAGCGAACCGGGAGAAGTACGGCAGCCGGTTGCAGGAGACCGCCGAGGTGTTCTCGCTTCAGCCCGACGAGCTCCTGGAGAACTACAAGGATGCGTTCGAGGGGAGCGGAGGCCCGGGGAAGCGATACCCGGTGTACAAGATCGATCCGGCGATGGCGGCGCTGGCCGGGACCGACCAGCCCCAGTGGATTCTGGTGTGGTGGGATGGAGACCTGCTCGACCCGGTCGGCAAGCAGCAGGCCGACGCCATCCTCAACAACTTCGATTTCCAGTACGTCTACGACTTCTTCTTCGCACCCGAGAGAGTCAAGGGGCGGTCCTACAAGCCGCTGCATTCTCCCGATGCCCGGCCCGCGGTGGTGGTGACCGAGGCCTCGGAGGCCGCCAGGGCCAATGCCTCGGATGCCAGGGTCCATTTCTTCGAGGACTTTTCCACCACGGGTGTCGGTCGCGCGCCCAATGGATGGTCGGTCGGCAGAACTTCAGGTACCATCACCAGTCTTGACGGATTGCCCGGCAACTGGGTGGTCATGGCGGGAGACGCGAAGCTCATTCCCAAAGAATTGAAGACACCGTTGCCGCAGGATTTCAGGCTCACCTATGAGCTGGTAGCCGCGCAGCATTTCACCTGGGGAGCGAAAGGATTGACACTTCTCCTGGCGAACGAAAGATCACCCGGCAGCGCGGAATCGTACCTGCAGCTGAAGCTGCGGCCGGGTTTCGATGGGAAAGACGGAGAGGCTGTCATCGAAACCAGGTTCCCTGCAGGTTACCAGAGCGGCACCAAATGGCTGCCCGCCCCCGGGTTTTCCAACAACAAGCAGAACAACCGGATCACGGTCTCCATTCGAAAGGCCGGTGAGACGCTACAGGTATTCATTGATTCGAACAAGATTGCGCAATACGACAAGGCGATTCCAGCCGGTCTCTTGTTCAATGCGATGTCGTTTTTCGTGCTGGGCAGTGCCTCCGAACAGAACGACAAATTCTATCTCAGCAAGATCAGGATCAGCAGGGAATAGGGTCCGTCCCGCCGCTGCAACGTTGGAACGTCCCGAGCTCGACCTCCCATTATGAAACTCCGACCCGGACAATACCGTCGTATAGGTTTCCCATAGGAGGGGCCATGGCGGACAAGCTGGACGTGAAACAAGGCACACTCGCCCTGATGATCCTCAAGACCCTCGAGGTCCTCGGACCGCTCCACGGCTACGGGGTCGCTCGCCGTATCGAGGAGACGAGCAAGAACCGGCTCACGCTCAACTACGGCACGCTGTACCCCGCGCTGCTGAAGCTCGAACAGGAGGGTTTCGTCACCGCGGAATGGCGCCAGTCCGCGAACAATCGTCGGGCGAAGTTCTATGCACTCACCGCCGCGGGGCGCAAGCAACTGGCGCGCGAAGCCCGCGACTGGCATCGGACCGCCGATCTGATCGCCGCCTTTCTCGCACCGCGCCGGGAGAACCCATGAGACACATTCGCACCGCGCTCGCGCGCATCGCGGGATTCTTCACCGGGCACCGCGCCGACGCCGATCTCCGCGCTGAGCTGCAATCGCATCTGGATATGGAGACCGCCGAGAACATCCGGCGCGGCATGCACCCCGACGAGGCGCGCCGGCAGGCACTGCTGGCGTCCGGGGGCCTGATCCTGGCCGCCGAAGCGGTCCGGGATCAGCGCGGCCTGCCCTGGATCGAAAGCGTGGCGGCCGACATCCGGTACGCCCTGCGCGCGCTGCGGCACAGCCCCGCGTTCACCGCGGTGGTCGTGCTTACCCTGGCCCTCGGGATCGGCGCCAATACCGCGATCTTCAGCGTGGTCCGCGGTGTGCTGCTCAAGCCGCTGCCCCACCGGGACGGCGACCGGCTGGTCTACCTGCGCCACTCGGTCGACGGACCCGGGGGAGCCAACGTGCTCTTCTCGGTCCCGGAGGTTAACGATTTCCGCACCGGTGCCAGGTCGCTCGGGGCCATCGCGGAATACTCCCCCTTCACGTTCACCCTCCTGGGTGCCGACGACGCGGTCCGCATGAACGCGGGCCTCGTCACCGGCAACTTCTTCACGGTCATGGGGCTCTCCCCCGTGCTCGGCAGGCTCACCCAGCCGAGCGATGACGGGACCGGAGTGCCACCGGTGATGGTGCTGACCCACGAGTACTGGATGAAGCGCTTCGGGGGAGACTCCGGTATTGTCGGCAAGCAGCTGCGAGTGGAGGGCAGCTCGGTGACGGTGATCGGGGTGGTCCAGCCCGCGCCGTACTTTCCGGACCGGATCGATGCGCTCCTCAACATGGTGATCAGCCCGCACCACATCAGCGCCATGATGATTCAGGGCCGCACCCATCGGATGACCGAAATGATCGCCCGGCTCGCCCCCGGCGCCAGCGTGGAGCAGGCGAAGACCGAGGTCGCCACGGTTCAGGCCCGCATCCAGGGCGACTTCAAGGACGCCTACGATCCGGGATCCCATTATCGAGTCGCGGTGATCCCTTTCAAGGAAGTGATGGGAGAACGCGCGCGCCTGACGCTGTGGCTGCTCATGGGGGCGGCGGGGTTCGTCATGATCATCTCGGCCGCCAATGTCGTCAACCTGACGCTCATGCGCGGGGTGCGGAGGGAACACGAGCTGGTGCTGCGGGCGGCGCTCGGCGCCGGCGCGGGGCGGCTGCGTCGGCTGCTGCTGGTCGAGAACCTGGTGCTGACCTTCGTGGGCGCCATCGTCGGTGTGCTGATCGCGATGGGCGGCGTCCGGCTGCTCATCTCGCTGGCCGAGCGGTACTCGCCCCGCGCGAGCGAGATCCGTCTCGACGTCGCGGTCCTGGGCTTCACGCTCGTGCTGTCGGTCGGCATTGCGCTGCTGCTTTCGTTCGCGGCGTCGCTGCCGAAGGAGGGCACGTTCGCCGCCTTGATCTCCGCGGGTGTGCGGAGGATGAGCGGAGGGCTCCGGAAGCAGCGGCTTCAGCGCGGACTCGTCGTCGCGCAGATCGCGGTGTCGGTCGTGCTGCTCGCGGGCGCCGGACTGCTCACCCGTACCATGATCCGGCTTTCCCAGGTGAACACCGGGCTCCGCACCGAAGCGGTGCTCACGATGCAGGTCCAGCTCCTCGAGCTGCGATCGGCGTTCGATCCCGCGGCGCATGCCGCGAACAAGGAGCGCTACGAGCGCATGCGGCGCGAGGTCAGCGCCCTCCCCGGTGTCCTCGAGGTGGGCGTCGGCTCGACCATGCCGCTCCGCAGCGCGGAGATGCAGCTGGAGGTCAAGGCCGAAGGGAAGGCACTTGCCGTGGGCGCGGCGGTGCCGCGCGCCGAGTTGCGAACGGCCAGCCCGGAGTACTTCCGCGCGGCCGGGATTCCGCTGCTCGCCGGGCGGGAGTTCTCCGGCACCGATCGGGAGGGGTCGGGCCGAGTCGTGATCATCAACCAGACCCTCGCCGACAAGTTCTTCCCCGGCGAGGACCCGCTCGGAAAACGAATCGCCTGGACCGGTGACATACTGCGATTCACCCCGTTCAGCGGCGAATGGCGCACGATCGTCGGCGTCGCCGGCAATACCCAGGATGGGGGGCTGGATGCCGCGCCCAGACCCGTGGTATTCATGCCCTTTGCGCAGGAGGTGGCGATCGCCGGAGGACTGGTGATCCGCGCCGACAGCAACGTCGCGGGCCTGGCAACCGCGGCGACGGGTATCATCCGGCGCATCGCGCCGGCGGCTCCCATCGAGAACGTGATGACGGTGGCGCAGATCAAGGATCAGAGTGTCTCGCCCCGGCGCCTGAACGCCGTACTGGTGTCGTCGTTCGGCATCCTGGCGGTGATCATCGCGGTCGTGGGGATTGCCGGTGTCCTGGCATTTTCGGTGAGCGCGCGTACCAACGAGATCGGCATCCGCATGAGTCTTGGGGCCGGCAGCGGCCGGGTGCAGCGAATGATCCTGAAGGAAGGGGGCGTGTTGCTGGCGATGGGCCTCGTACTGGGCGTGGCCGGCGCCTTCTTCGCCGCCCGCGTCATTCGCGGGCTGCTCTTCGGCATATCACCGAACGATCCGACCACGTTGATCGGCGTCGCGGTGGCGATGGCGGCGATCGGGCTCGGCGCCTGCTGGATTCCGGCGCTCCGCGCGGCGCGCATCGATCCGGCCATCACCATGCGCTCGTAGGCGGATGGGTCCATGCTATTGACATACGTGGTACACATCCTCGCGGGTGCCCTGGACCCCCCGGCCGCGAACGCGCTCGGTGCCTTGCTGGTGAAAGTGGATGGGTGGAGCCCGAACATCGGCGCGTTCGCCTTCGCCGTGGGCAGCACACTCTTCTGCTGGCTCCTGCTGCGGGGGCTGATGATCCCTGTGACGCTGGCGTGGCTGGGCGTCGTCGCGTCGGTCCTGCTCATGGTGGGCCTTCCCCCGCAGCTCGCCGGACTTCTTGGCGGCCCGGTTGCCACGTGCATGGGAGCACCCCCTGGTTTCGCGATCAACCTTGCACTCCTCGGCGTAATGATCGTTGGCCTGGCGCTATCGCTACGGAACCAGGACGATCGCACGGCCCGGGAGTGATCAAATTACGCAACAGTGGAATTGATGTTGCGTCGGCATTTGGATTCGCAGTACCGCTGGCTCTTCAAGACAGTGTCGGTACGGATCCGGCCCTGATGGCGCCTACATCCCCGCGCCCTGACTCGAAGGCGGCACCAGGCCCTTCATGCGCAGGTAGGTGATGAAGTTCCCGTAGTGCTCGAAGTTGTGGGTCACATTCAGCGCCAAAACGCCGAGCCGGGTCATCTTCATGCCGAAGAGTTCGGTGGTTCCCGGAAAGGCCTTGTCCGCCATCAGATAGAGCGGGTCGCAATAGGCCAGCGACTCCTTGAGCGCCTGTACCAGCGCCGTCTTCTCGGTGTTCTTCTCGAAATCCTGCACCATCGTGCGCTTCTCGCCCTTGGCCGAGGCGCACATCAGGAAGTTCTCGTTGGCCAGGTGCCCGACGATCTCCCCGAAGCTCCGCACGGTCGGCACCGGCTTGAAGGAATAGTTCTCCACCGGCATCTGCTCGGCGGACTTGATAATGTACATCTTGACCTGTTGGTAGAGCGGATTGAGCGTGGCCACCGCCTGCGCGGATGCCGCGGCGGGAAGGGCCAACAGAATGAGCGCTGCACCCAGACGAGCCTTCATGGTATTGCCTCCGGACTTCGAGTTGAACGGTTGAGGGTCACGGCCGCTTGGGCCAGACCACGCCCTGATGCCCGGCCGGGACGCGGCCCACGCCCTTGTAGACGAACTTCTGCACCCGCTTGCCTTCGTAGGTTTCCGTGGTGTAGATGTTGCCCTTCGAGTCGGTCGCGATGCTGTGCACCGCGAAGAACTGGCCCGGCTGGCGCCCGCCGTCGCCGAAGCTGGTGAGAATCTGCAACGACTGCCGGTCCATCACGTACACCTTCTCGTTCTTCCCGTCGGCCAGGAAGAGGTATTTCTGCTGGCGGTCCTTCGAGAAGGCGATGTCCCACACCGACCCGTCGGCCAGGGTGCGGGGCGCGATGCGCTCCTCCTTCACGAACGAGCCGTCCTTCTTGAAGACCTGGATCCGGTCGTTGGGCCGGTCGCACACGTACACCAGACCATCGTGGCTCGGCTCGGCGCAGTGCACCGGGTTGCGGAACTGCTGCGCCAGCGGCGCGTCGGGATCGTAGCGACCCGGGTTCGTGTCATCCGGCTTGTGGCCGTAGGCCCCCCAGTAGCGCTTGATCTTGCCGGTGTCCATATCCAGCACCGCGACCCGCTTGTTGCCGTAGCCATCGGCGACGTACGCCTCGTTGGCGGCGGGGTCGAAGGAAATCTTGGCGACCTGCCCGAAGTGCTCCATGCTGTTGCTGTTGGGCCGCTGGTTGGGCAGGCCGAGCGCCATCAGGAAGCGGCCGTCGTGGGTGAACTTGAGAATCTGGGAATCGCTGCGCGAAGAGTCGCTCCCATTTCCGCCGATCCAGATGTTGTCTTTGTGGTCCACCGCGATTCCGTGGTTGGAAAGCGGCCATACGTATTCCCCCGACGGCCCGCCCCACGAGTTGACCAGGTTCCCCTCGGCGTCGAACTCCAGAACCGGAGGCGCGGCGCGGCAGCATTCCCCCATGGGCGGATTGGCATCGGCGCCGGATTCGGTCCTCGCCTGGAGGGTCGACTGCCCGCGATGGATAATGAAGACGTGGTCCCTGGAATCGATGCCCACGCCGATGGTCGAGCCCAGGATCCAGTGGTTGGGAAGCGGTTTCGGCCAGAACGGATCCACCTCGAATCCGGGGGCCTGCACCGCCTGGCTCTGGGTGCCTTCCAGCACAGCCTGGCCCACCCCGAGCGCCAGGATCAGGGTCACCAGACCGGCCCCGACCATTAGGCTGCGGTTGCGTCTCATCCGCTTCTCCTTGTCGCGAAGGCGATCCAGAGTATACTCTCGCCATGCACCCGCGAACATCCCGGCGGGGCCTGGCCGTTGTTCTGGCGACCGGGCTGTCGCTGCTGAGTCCGCCCCGGGCGGCCGGGCATGAAATCCCCTCGCGGGTAACCGTGCTGGCTTTCATCAGGCCCGAGGGCCGGGTGCTGCGAGTGGCGGTGCGGGTGCCGCTCGAGGCGATGCGGGACATGGAATTCCCCCAGAAAAGGGAGGGGTTCCTTGACCTCGCCCGCCTCGGGCCGGAGCTTCAGGATGCGGCCAGGCTCTGGATCGCCGGCTCCCTCGAGCTTGCGGAGAACGGTGCTGTCCTGCCGGATCCTCGAATTGCAGCAATCCGGGTGTCGCTGCCGGCCGATCGGTCGTTCGAAACCTACCAGGAGGCGGTGCGCCACACCGTCGGCCCGCCGCTTCCGCCCGAGACCGAGCTGGTCTGGCAGCAGGGGATGCTCGACGTGCTGCTGGAATACCCGATTCAGTCGGACCGGTCGAGCTTTTCCGTGAGTCCCACCCTGGCACGGTTGGGGATCCGGACCACAACGGTGCTCCGGTTCCTCCCGCCGGGTGGAGCCGAGCGCGCCTACCAGTTCACCGGAGATCCGGGGCTGGTCCGGCTCGATCCCCGGTGGCATCAGGCGGCGCTTCGATTCGTGAAGCTGGGGTTCCTTCATATATTGGACGGCATTGATCACCTGCTGTTTCTTCTATGCTTGGTGGTCCCGTTCCGGCGCTTCCGGCCGCTGCTGGCGATCGTCACCTCCTTCACGGTGGCGCACTCGATCACCCTGATCGCCTCCACGCTCGGTCTGGCGCCCTCGGGGCTCTGGTTTGCGCCGTTCATCGAGACCGTGATCGCGCTCTCCATCGCGTATCTGGCGTTCGAGAACATCGTGGGCGCCCGCTTGGAGCGGCGCTGGCTCCTGGCCTTCGGGTTCGGGTTGGTTCACGGCTTCGGGTTCTCCTTCTATCTCCGCGAATCGCTCCAGTTCGCCGGGGCGCATCTGGCCACCTCGCTGCTCTCGTTCAACGTGGGAGTCGAGCTGGGCCAGGTGTTCGTTCTGCTGCTGGCCGTTCCGGTACTCGGCTGGTTCTTTCAGCGGGTGCCGGAGCGGATCGGGATCATCCTGCTGTCGGCGATCGTGGCCCACACCGCGTGGCACTGGACGACCGAGCGGGCCTCCACGCTCAAGGAATACCGGTTCCAGTGGCCCGCGCTCGACGGCCTCACCGTGGCCGGCGCAATGCGCGCGGTGATGCTGACCCTCATTGTCGGGGCGGTCGGATGGCTGATGTACGGACTGGCCCGGCGAATCGCACCGGTGGCCCCGAAGGGCGAGCCTGCCGTGGGAACGGAGCCATGACGGGCCGCAAGGGTTCACAGCGCTCCGTTGCGTTGGGACTACTCATTGCGGCAGGCGTAGTGGCGGTACCCGGCGCCGCCCTCGCGCAATCGGGCGCCGTCGATTCGATCCGCGCCACCAGCGCCGGCGTCTACACTACCGCGCAGGCGGCCTGGGGGCGCGGGGTCTACCAGCTCATCTGCGCGAGCTGTCATACCGAGGCGTCTCATGCCGGTCCGGTGTTCGCCGCAAAATGGGAAGGGCGGCTGCTCTGGGAGCTGTATCGCTACGTGAGCGAATCGATGCCCAAGAGCGAGCCGGGAAGCCTTTCGGCGGTGGAATACGCCGGCCTGGTGGCCTACCTGCTCAAGATGAACGGGATGCCGGCGGGAATGGACCAGCTCCCGGCCGACTCCACGGTCCTCAAGAAGATCCGAATCGAAATTGCCGCCAAACGGGATTCCACTCATCGGAGGTGACCATGTCGCATCAGGCCGAGATCGCAAACAGCAGGCGCGGAATCCGCGTATTGCGCCCGCTCCGCGTCCTCAGCGTCCTGCTGTTTGCAGGCTCGGCCAGCGCGCAGATGCCGGCCGGCGCGCGGGGCAACGTCCCGGGCGAGTGGCGGGTCTGGGGGGGCGACCTGTGGAGCACGCGGTACTCTCCGCTCGACCAGATCAACGCCGGCAACTTCGACTCGCTCAAGATCGCCTGGCAGTGGAACGCCGGCGCGTTCGGCAGCGACGAGTACTACCGCACCACCCCGCTCTATGCCAACGGCCGGCTCTTCACCGTGGCCACCACTCGGCGGGTCGCGATGGCGCTGGATCCCGCCTCCGGCGAAACGCTGTGGATGTGGCGGTTGGACGAAGGCCTTCGCTGGAGAAAGGCTCCCCGCCAGTTTGCCGGCCGAGGGTTGGCCTACTGGACCGACGGCCATGACGAGCGGGTCATCATCATCACGCCGGGCTATCACCTGGCATCGTTGGATGCGAAGACCGGCATCGCCGATCCGAAGTTCGGGAAGAACGGCGTGGTGGATCTGATGGACGGGCTGGGTCTCCCGCTGGTGCCGCTCGCGGTGGACGACTCCGGCTCGATCATCATCAGTGACGCCGCCCCGGCGCGGAAAGCCCGGCCGGGCGAGACCTGGGACCCGAAGACCCATACCGGCGCCGACGGCACCATAGGCATCGACCCGGCGTACGGCCAGATCGCCAACAGCTCGCCGGCGATCGTGGTGAACGGCGTGATCGTGGTGGGCAATTCCTCGATCCACGGCTACTATCCGATCCGGGTGCGCAACATTCCCGGCTTCATCCGCGGATTCGACGTACACACCGGAAAGCAGCTCTGGAAATTCAACCTGGTGCCCCAGCCGGGCGAGTTTGGCGCGGAGACCTGGAAGAACGGCTCGAAGATCGGAACCGAAGGGGTGGGGAAGAACGACGCTTGGGCCACCTATTCCGCCGATCCGGAGCTGGGCCTGGCCTACATCCCGGTGGGCATGCCGCTCATGGACGAGTACGGCGGCCACCGCCCGGGAGACAACCTCTTCGGCAACAGTCTCGTGGCGATCGACGTCAAGACCGGCAAGCGGAAGTGGCACTATCAGATGGTGCACCACGACATCTGGGACTACGACGCGCCGATGGCGCCCAACCTACTGGATGTGACGGTAGACGGGAAGCGCCGGAAAGTGATCGCGCAGACCACCAAGCAGGGATTTGCCTATGTGCTCGACCGGGCTACCGGCGAACCCATCTGGCCCATCGTGGAAACCCCGGTGCTCCAGAGCGACGTGCCCGGCGAACAGACCTCGGCCACCCAGCCCATTCCCTCGCGGCCGGCCCCCTACGCGCAGCAGGGGCTCAAAGACGAAGATCTCATCGACTACACGCCGGCCATCAAGGATTCCGCGCTCAAGATCGCCCGGCAATGCCGGATGGGTCCCTACTACATCCCCGGATCCGCGTCGGACGGGAGCAGCAACCTCAAGTGTTCCTGGTACGCGCCGGGCGCGAGCGGCGGGGTAAACATCGACGGCGGCACCGCGGCGGATCCGGAAACCGGCATGATCTACGTGGCTGCGCTCACCGGGCTCAATGCCATCGTGCTCAAGAAGGATCCCTGCTCGGAGTTCCGGTACAGCTCTCCGCGCGACAATTGCGGCCTGATCGGGGCGCTGCTCCCGCCGCCCGGCTACCAGGCTCCGGCGGACAAGGGCGGAGGCTTCGACGACCGGGGGCCGCCGACCCAGATCGGCGGCGTCTCCATTCTCAAGCCGAGACCGCTTGGCGGCCTCACCGCCTACGATCTCAACTCGGGCGACAAGGTCTGGTGGGCGTCGAACGGCGGGCAGCCGGCCGTCACCAGCAAGGATCCGCTCTTCGCCGGGGTGACGCTGCCTCCGGGGTCGAGCCGGGGCCAGGCCCAGGCGATCACGACCCGGACGCTGCTGATTTACGGGACCGGCCGGCAGGGCGGGGTCTCGGGGGCCAAGCCAATGCTCTACGCGGTGGACAAGGCGACCGGCAAGCAGGTCGGCGCGGTGGAGATTCCCTCCCGCACCACCGCGGTGCCGATGACCTTCATGCACCTGGGGCGACAGTACATCGTCTTCGCCACCGGGGCCGGAGAGAACACTTCGCTGGTGGCGCTCCGGCTGCCGTAGCTACTTGAGGAACTTGAGCAGCGCGGAATTCACGTTGTCGGCGTGGGTCCAGAGCAGGCCGTGGGGGCCTCCCGCCACCACTACAAGTCGGCTTCCCTTGATCTCCTCGTGGATGCGGGTTCCGGTGGCGGCGATGGGAAGAATCCGGTCCCCGTCCCCGTGGATGACCAGCGTGGGCACCTTGATGCCGGCCAGGTCCTTCCGGAAATCCGTGCCCCACGCCGACACGCACTCGAGGGTGCCTCTGGGGGAGGCGCCGACCGCCACCATCCAGCTCAGATGGACCGCCTGATTGCTGATGCGCTTGCCACCAAGCTCATCGAGGTTGTAGAAGTTGTTCAGGAACTCCGAGAGGAAGGCCGGCCGGTCGGCGACCAGGGCCTTCTTGATTCCCTCAAACACGGTCCCGTCGACGCCGTCCGGATTGTCGGCCGTCTTGAGGAGATACGGCGGGATCGCCGAGATGAAGACCGCCTTGCTCACCCGGTCCGATCCGTAGGCGCCGAGGTATCGCGCCACCTCGCCGCCCCCCATCGAGAAGCCGACCAGCGCGGCATTCCGGAGGTCGAGCCGGGTCATGATCTTGTCGAGGTCCTGGGCGAAGGTGTCGTAGTCGTAGCCCGTCCCCGGTTGGCTGGATTTGCCGAACCCCCGGCGGTCGTAGGTGATGGCCCGGTGACCGGCTCCCAGCAGTGCCGAGACCTGCTTTTCCCACGAAGCCCCCGAGAGCGGCCACCCGTGGATCAACACCACCGGCTTGCCGGCGCCGTGATCCTCGTAGTAGAGCTCGATAGGGGCTGAATTCTCCTGGCCGACGGTGATCTTGCTCATCGCACTTCTCCCTTGATTGAATTGCATCGGTCACGCCTTGACTTCGGATATCCGCCGGCGATACTCGCCCGCGGTCTGCGGCTTTCCCCACTTGTCATAGAGCGTGATCAGGCGCTCCAGCGCAAGCCGGGTCCGGGGATTATCCGGCCCCTGGGACCGCTCCAGGCTGTGGAAGCTGTCGAGCAGGAGCGACTCGGCCTCGGCGTAACGCTTCTGCGCAGTGAGGCACTCGCCCAGCGCCCCCCGGGTCAGGGCGGTCATGAAATGGGCCGCCGGAAGATTCGCCTCCCTGAGCGTGAGCGCTTCACGCAGCGACTGCTCCGCCTCGTCGCTCTTGCCGAGCCGGCTGAGAATCAGGCCCCGAACCGACAGCGCGGTTGCGAAGCTGATGTACTTGGGATTGCTGTTGCGGCGATAATTCTGGAGTACCCGATCGATCTTCTCGTCGGCCTCCGAGTACCGGCCGGCCAGGTACGCCACCTGGGCCTGGAGCCGGAGATTGTCGTAGATCGCGATGAAATTCGGGCCGTAGAGCTTCCGGTAGATGCCCTCGGCCTCCCGCAGGCTGGCGCCGGCGCCGTTCAGGTCCCCTTTTTCCATCTGGGTGATGCCCAGCAGGGTGAACGCGGCACAGAATTCCGGTGTTTCGGTGCCGGCCTCGTTGCGGTATTTCTGCACTGCAACCCGCTGAAGGCGCTCCGCCTCGTCGAATTTTCCCCGGTCGATCAGAATGAGGGTCAACATTCCCCGGGTCAGGCCGGCTTGGGCCTCGTCCAGGTGCTCGGAGCTGATGGTCAGACTCTCCCGCAGCAGCGTCTCCGCCGGGACGGAATTGCCGCGGGCCCGCTGCATTACGGCATAGTCCCCCATAGCCTGGGCGATGAAGGCGGGGTCGATGTTTCCCTGGTGATATTCGGTGCGAAGCAAGTCGAGCTTCCGCCCGAAGATGTTCTCCGCGCTATCGTAGTCGGCCTTCGCAAAAAACAATGACGCGAGGGCAAAGTCGGTCTTCAGCACCTTGGTGCTCCCCAGGCCATACAACCAGGTCTGCTCGGTCCGCGCTCGCCGGAGGTTTCTCTCCCCCGCGACGTAATTGCCTTGCGAGACGTACCCGCTGCCGACCACAAACCTGAGCTCCGCCCTGACTTCCGGCTGGTTCACCAGCTCCCCGCCGTCCAATCGCGCTTCGGCGTCCTGCCAGATGTCGGTGATGGTGGTTTGATACCCCTTTCTCCCGCCGCCTGGATTCCCGGTCACCAGCACTTTCTGGAGAAAGGCGTTGACCACCTCGGCCTTGGCGCTTTCCCGCCGGGCGTTCCGGTATTGTCCGAATGCAACGGCCAAACCCGCGATGATCGCGAGGAGGATCAATCCAGCGGACGCGACCGCGATCCGGTTGCGGTGATAGAATCTCGACGCGCGATACCCAAGCGTGTTCGGCCGGCCGGCGATCGGCAGATGCTCGAAATGGCGCTCGATGTCTTCCGCCAGGTCCGCGACGGACCGGTACCGGCGCGCCGGATCCTTCTGCAGGGCCTTGAGGGTGATGTTGTCGAGGTCGCCCTTCAGTTGACGGCGGCGGGTGGCGATTTGCGGTGCGCCCGATCGCACCGCCCGGCTGGGCGCGGAGGGCTCGCCGGTGGTGACGGTCTTTATGATGTCGTCGAGGCCCTTCCCCTCGAAATGGAAGGGCTTTTCGCGGGTCAGGAGCTCGTACAGGATGACGCCCAGGCTGAAGACGTCCGAGGCGGTCGTCACCGTTCTCCCGAGGATCTGCTCGGGCGCCGCGTAGGCCGGGGTGAATGCGCGAAAAGCCGTCTCGGTCCGGTCGGGCCCGCTCGCCCCGCCTTCGGTCGGCAGCGGCTCCGACAGCTTGGCCAGTCCAAAATCCAGCAGCCGGGGCTCGCCGTCCGCGGCGACCAGAATGTTCGACGGCTTGAGGTCCCGGTGAATGATCAGGTGCTGGTGGGCGAACGACACCGCGTCGCAGACCCTGAGGAAGATTCTCAGGCGCGCTTCGATCGTCAGGTCGCGATGCTCGGCGTAGTCCACCAACGGCTCGCCGGCGATGAACTCCATGGCCAGGAAGAGCTCGCCGGTGTCAGACACACCCCCGTCGAGGAGCTTCGCGATGTTTGGGTGATTCAATGAGGCGAGGATCTGCCGCTCGCGCCTGAAATGACGCTCCAGCTCACCCTCGGCCACCCCGTGCCGAATGATCTTGAGCGCTACCTGCTGCTGAAATGCGCCGTCGGCCCGTTCGGCCAGGAAGACCGCGCCCATCCCGCCCCGGCCGATCTCGCGCACGATGCGGTAGGGGCCAAAGCGTTTACCCACATAGTCGGCGGCGCCTGCCTCGAGGCGCGCGTGGAGATCGAGGGAATGCTGTTCGAGCAGATTGTCCGGATCCTCGTGGGCCGCCAGAAGCGAATCGACTTCCTTGCGCAGGTCCCGGTCCGTGCCGCAGGCCTCGGCGAGGAACTGCTCGCGTTCCGCGGCGGGCCGGTCGAGCGCCGCCGACAGTACGTCCTTGATCCGCTGCCATTCCTGTGGCTGCATGGAGGGTCAGGTCTCGGGGGTCTGGCGGAGCTCGCGCTGAAACCAGGCCTTCGCGATTACCCATTCGCGCTTCACGGTGGCCGAAGAAATCTTGAGGACGTGGGCCGCCTCCTCGATGGAAAGGCCCCGAAGAAGCGCAGCTCGACGATTTGCACCTGACGCTGGTCCAGTTTCTCCAGGCTCAGCAACGCCTCTTCCAGCGCCAGGATGTCCAGCTCCTTGTCGTCGGCAAAACTCACCGCCTTGTCGAGCGTCAGCTTTTGCTGGGCGCCTTCCCGCTTGGCGGCATTCTTGTGGCGCGCATGGTCCACCAGCACCCGCCGCATCAGCTTGGCGGCCACCGCGAAGAACTGGGCCCGGCTCTCCCAGGTGACATTCTTCCAATTCACCATGCGCAGGTACGCCTCATGGACCAGGGCGGTCGCCTGCAGGGTGTGATCGGCCCGCTCGTCCCGCATGTAGGCGGCCGCGAGATGGCGGAGATCTTCGTAGACCAGGTCGAGCAGCTTGCCCGGCGCGCTCGGGTCGCCCGCGTTGACGCGGGTGAGGAGTACCGTCACGTCATGTGCCGGACGGTCGCTCATCGCGCGGGAAGGATCTCCTTGAACGCCACCACGAAGCGGCTCATCTCGTCCGCGGTACCTACGGACACCCTCAGGTGTTCGGACAACCCGGGGAAGGGCCGGCCCACCAGCACGCCCTTCTTGCGGAATTCCTCGATGACCGGCTGCACCGGCCGGCGGAGGTGGACCAGAAAGAAGTTCGCGTCCGACGGCACCACCGAGTAACCGTATTCGGTGAGCGCCGCGCCGGTTTTGGCCCGGAGATCCAGGGTGGTCTTCTTGACCCATGCCTGCGACGTGGTGTCGGCCAGGGCGGCCACACCGCCCCATTTCACGATGGCGCTGATGGCACTGGAGTCGGCGTAGGGCCGCATTCGCTGGATCAGCGAGCGGGGCGCGATGGCGTAGCCCAGCCGCATGCCGGCCAGCGCCGCGATCTTGGAGAAGGTACGGCACACGATGACCTGGCGCCCCTGCAGCACATAGGGCACCGAGGTCGCGTAGTTCGGATCGTCCACGAAATGAAAATAGGCCTCGTCGATCAGTACCGGGACATCGGACGGGATCCCGTCCAGCAGCTGCGCCACTTCCTGCTTCGGCACGATTCGCCCGGTGGGATTGTTCGGGCTGCAGAGGTACACCATGCCCACGTCCCGGTAGTTGGCCTGGACCGCCGCGATCGTCGCTGGGATGTCCTGCCGGAAGTCCGGCAGCAGCGGGACCTTGATCTGGTCGGCCTTGAGGGCGGTGACGTGCTGAAACAGCACGTCGTAGGAGACTTCCGCGCTCACGATCTTGCGGTCCCCCTGGAGGAGCGCGGTGCCCGCCACATCGAGGATTGCCCCGGAACCCGCTCCCAGCAGCACGTTTTCGCGAGGCACCCCGTGGTGCCTGGCGATAGCGTCGGCGATGCCGCCGTCGGGATAGCCGTAGCGATTGGCGTACTTGAAGGCGCCGGTCATCGCCTTCATCACCGATTCGGGCGGGCCATAGGGGTTTTCGTTGTTCGCGAGCTTGGCCAGCAGGTCGTACTGATCCGGCGTGGTCTGGGGGCGAGACGCCTGGGCCACGCCCCGGGAGACCAGCGGTCCCGACTCGAGCGTGAGCAACCCCAGCGCCGAGGTAACCCCGCCGACGAACCGCCGCCGCGATACCGCCTGCCTCTCGTCCATGGCCTGCTCCTTGAAGGTGACACTCATGGTTTGATATACCTCTTGAGTGCGCGCGGGCCGACTTCCGCGCCGTAGATGTTTCCCTTCGCATCGACCGCCACGCCTTCGGCGGCGCTGGTGTCATCGGACGTAGCAAGCGGATCGGGGATGAAGGCCGTCAGCGTGCCATCCTTCGCGCTGCCGATACGGATGCCCCGCTTCCATTCGCCGTGGGCGGGATTCACCGAGCCCGACTCGGAATCCGCCACGTAAATGATGTCGTTCCGGTCGATGAAAATCCCGCTGGGGCGGCTGAACTGGCTCCACGCGGCCAGCCAGTTCCCCTCCTGGTCGAAGATCTGAATGCGGTTGTTGCTGCGATCACCGACGAACAGGCGTCCCCGGGAATCCATCGCGAGGGCGTGGGGCTGGTCCAGTTTGCCCTGCCCGGTGCCCTTGGTGCCCCAGGTCTTCAGGAGCCGCCCTGCCTTGTCGAATTTCAGGATTCGCGGGTTCGCGGTGGCGGCGGACGAGTGCCCTTCGGCCACGAAGATGCTTCCGTCCGGAGCCACCAGCACATCGTTGGGCTGGTAGAGGTATTCCGGTTCTCGCGCGCCGCCGGCCTTGCCCAAGCTGAGCAGGAGCTGGCCGTCGGGGCTGAACTTGTAGACCTGGTGCCCCTTACCCGCGGTACTGCGCTGAGCCGCGGTGCCGGTACAGGCGCAATCGGTCACCCAGATGTTGCCGTCGTGGTCGACGAAGATTCCGTGGGGGGAGAGCATCATGCCCGCGCCGAAGCTTTTCACCAGCGCGCCGCTGGCGTCGAATTTCAGCACCGGATCGAGGGTGGAGCCGGCGCAGCTGTTGGCGCCGCATCGCTCCGCGACCCAGACGCTCTTGCCGTCCTTGTCGATTTCCACCGCGCTGGTCGATCCCCATGTTCTCCCCGGTGGCATCCGGGCCCAGCCTTCGACGGTCTGGTAGGGATTGGGCCGGTCGTTGATCGGGCTCGCGCCGACCTGTGCCTCGGCGCCCTCCGCGACGCCGAGTCCTGCCAGAATGGCGAGAAGAGAACGCGTCATGCCGCGCTCAGCGGCCCTGGCTCGACGGCGGGACCATTCCCTTGAGGCGGAAATAGGTCACGATGTTGCCATAGTGCTCGTTGTCGTGGGTCACGTTCAGCATCAGGAAGCCGAGTCGGCTCATCTTCATTCCGAACAGCTCGGCCATGGGGGCAAATGACGCGTCCGGCATCTTGAATACCGTATCGCAGTAGGCAAAGGCGTCCTTGACCGCCTTTACTAATGCGGCTTTCTCTGTGGTCTTTTCGAAGTCCTGGGTGGCTGGGCTGTTCTCCCCCTTGGCGGTGGCGCAGAAGGCAAAGTTCGCATTGGCCATGTGGCCCACCAGCTGGCCGAAGGTCCGAACTTCAGGGGTCGGCTTGAACGCGTAGTTGGCCTCCGGCATCTGTTCGGCTGACTTGATGATGTTACCCCTGATGCTCTCGTAGAGGGGATTCAGCGCGGCCACGGCTTGCGCCGAAGCTGCGACGGGCAAGGCGAGCAGGAGCAGGGCGACGGCGGCACGGGTTTTCATGGGTAAGCCTCCGAAACTCGGGACATGGAAGAGGGCGGTCAGACCCGCCGGGTGAGATCCAACTCGAAGAATACCGTGTCGATCATCTCGTCGGCGCGGTAACGGGGAATCGGGGCAAAACCGAGCTCGCGATAGAGGCTTTGGGCCGCGGTCATCTCGGCCAGGGTGCCGAGGCGGAGGCAGATGTAGCCCATCCGGCGGGCGTCGCTGATGAGCTGCCCCATGAGGGCTCGGGCTACACCGTTTCGCCGCGCGGTGGTCAGGACGAACATCCGCTTTACCTCCCCGATGGTGCCCTCGATCGGGCGGAGGGCCACGCAGCCGGCGGGGACCGAGTCGAGTCGCGCCAGGTAGAGCCGTCCTCGCGGAGGCACATAGGGGCCGGGGAGCTTCTCGGCATCAGCCCGGACCTGCCCGGAACCCGGATGTTCCCGGAGGGACGTGGCGTGGGCCAGTACCAGGAACCGTACCGCCTCGATCTCCTCGGGGGTTTCCGCGGTGCGGATTTCGATCATTGGGCGGTCGTCCGGGCCGGGGCTGGGACTCTGGGCCTCGTGCAATTGTACTGCCTCCCCGCCCGGCCCGCCCAGGGAGGCGGGCGGGGCCCTGAATCTGAGCGCCCAGTGGCGGCCCACCGACGGTTTGCGGGTGTATGGGAGCTACCACCACCAGTACGCCGCCGCACCGACAGCTCGACGGTGAGGGCAGGGCCGGTTCCCGCGTCTCAAAGGTGGAGTATCAGCTCAGCCGGTCGATGTTCCTGCGGCGGGGAGGGATACGGCGCTGTTCCAGGACGACCTGCGCGACGAATCACGGCACGGTGCGCCGCGCGCCACCCCAGAGCATCAGCACCTCACGAGGCGATCTCCCCGATCGACCGGATGGCCACGGGCGCCGGCTGTTCGGACAAGGCCGCGGAGCGGCGCACGCCGTCATCCTCTTCGAGGGGGTGATTGCGGGTGAACACGGCGACGGTGAGGGCGCCCAGCCGGATCGAATCGGTGATCGCGTAGGTCAGGGCGAGCGTGGTGGACTTGATGCTCGCGGGGGGCATGTCTCCCAGGTGCCGCATGACGATACCGGTGGAGCCGTGCTCCGATCCGTCGGCCAGTGCAACCGTCACATTGCGCGCGCTGGTCATTCCCGAATTCAACACGTGAACCCGCACCGACGTGTGGTCTCCCGGCCCGACAATGGGCGCCTCGATGCGTACCAGGGCCAGATCGGCACCTTCCAGCGATTCCGGCAACACTCGCACCCGGGCAGAAGACCCAGGAAATGTCCATGGTGAATGGGGCGGGGGGCAACCTAGTAGATCTACTAGTCGGAGAGGGCCCATGCCGCACTATAAGATCTTATAGGTGGGGACCTAGTAGATCTTATAGTGGCGCCTGGCTGCCCCTTGCTCTATCAGAAGCGCGGCTGCATCGTTTCGCGACAGGCAGGTTTTGGCGGTCCACCTTCCAGCGAGAGAATATCCCATGCCGCTCCCCAATCCGAAGGGTCATCGTATTCCCCTAGAAGAAGCCGTCGCGCAAGCCCGGAGGTTCCGCGAGAGCCTTCACAAGGGAGGGCTGTTCCTGCGCAAGGAGATCGATGAGCTCTGCGCCCAGCCGGGCTGCGCCGCCCTCCGGTTTTACTATGGCCGCACCGCCGAGGGCGCCGACACGCTGATCCTGGTGGGCTGCGATGAGAAGGGAAACGACATGACCAGTGGGATAGTGCTGGAGGAACACTTTCCATGCCCACCTTACTGCAATGACAGCAGCCCTCTCAACTCTTGACGAACGGTGAAGATCCCGCTCATCGCGTACGCGGCGAGCGCCTCCCAGGCGCTGCCGCTTGCGGCATCGCTACGATATGGCCGGATGCTTCCACCGGCCCGGCGCTGGATTCTGGTCTGGGCGGCATCGGTGCTGCTGTTCGACGCGACGGCACTCTGGTTCGCGCTGCATGGCACCAGGAACCTCTGGACCGGCTATGTCACCAGCCCGCTCAAGCTCGCTGCGGTACTGATGGCGCTCTCATACTGGCAGGCCAACTCGCGGGTCCGGTCCCTGTACAGAGTTGCGATACCGTTTCTGATCCTCGTCTCGGTCATCTTGGTGGCGCTGATCGAGGACACCGATACCTTCAGTCTGATCACCGGCCCGTTCGAAGGCCTGATCCTGTTCACGGCCAGCCTCGCCACACTACTCGCCGGCGCCTGGCGTCTGGAGGGAAGCCTGGTGAGACAGGACTGGTTCTGGGTGGGGCTTGGCCTGGCGCTCCGGTACGGAAGCAGCGCCGGCCTCGATCCGATCGCGCGGATTCTGCTGGGCCAGGACGTTTCCATCCTGGATACAGTTACTCGAGTGCAGGCGGGGATCGACATCGCCGCCTCTCTCCTCATCGCAGGGGGCATGCTGTGCCCAATTCTTCCCCTACGACCCTCCTCTGGACGTTCGTCGCCGGCATCCTCGCCGTCGCCATCCTCCTCACCGCGCTCGGCGCCGCCCTGGTGATCTACCAGCAGCGCTTCGTGCGGATGCATCGGAGCTACGCGCAACGGCTGTTGCAGGCCCAGGAGGAGGAGCGGGCCTGGGTTGCGCGGGAAGTGCACGATGACGCCCTGCAGCGCATCGCCCTGATCCAGAGCGACTTCGCGTCGGTTCGCGAGATTCCGCCGGAGCTGACCGAGGCCCAGTTGCACCGGGTGGCCGCGGTGCAGGGAGAGATGGACGACCTGAGCGTGGTGCTCCGGGGCCTGGCCCACCGCCTGCATCCGGCGCTGATTGAGAAAGGGGGGTTGCTGGTGGCGCTGGAGGGACTCTGCGGCGAAATCGAGCGCACCTACGGCATGTTGATCGAGTGCCGGCTTCCCGAGCGGGTGACGCCTCTCGAGCCCTCCCGGGCGCTGGCGATCTACCGCATCGCCCAGGAGGCCCTCCGCAACGTGGCGACCCATTCCGGGGCCCGGCACGCCACGATCGAGCTGACCCAGCACGAAGGGAAGACCGAGCTTGCGGTGTCCGACGCCGGGGTGGGATTCGAGGCGCGGGGCCGCCGGCCCGCGGACGGTCTGGGCCTGATCGGCATGCGCGAGCGAGCCCATCTGGCCGCCGGCGCGGTGACCATCACCTCCCGGCCCTCCCAGGGCACCACAGTGCGCGCGGTGTTCCAGCCCAGTAGAAGTGCCGGCGAGTGAAGACGCCACGCGATGAGACCAGTCCCAGGCGTCCGCGGCTCTTCCTGGTAGACGATCACCAGCTCCTGCTCGAGGGGCTCAAGCTGGCCCTGCAGGGGCGCTACGAAATCGTGGGGACCGCGACGGCGGGTAACGACGTGGTAAACTCCTGCCGGGACCTCAGGCCTGACGCGGTGGTGCTCGACCTGAGCCTGCCGGACCGGAGCGGCCTCGAGATCATCGCGGACTTGCACGCCGAGCTTCCCGACATCAAGATCCTGGTGGTGACGATGCACGCCGATCGGGTCATGGCCGACGCCTCGCTGCAGACCGGCGCCCATGGCTTCCTGCCCAAGGATGCCGGCATCCCCGAGCTGACCACGGCGCTGAACCGGGTGCTGGCGGGAGGGCGGGTGATCTCCGACCGGATCCCCAAGCAGGGAACCTCCGCTTCCTCCTTCAGCGACGCCGCCCTGGGGCTGGCCCAACTCACCCCCAGGCAGCGGAAGATCGTGCATCTGATCGCAGAGGGGAAACGCACCGCCGACATCGCCGTTGAAATCGGCTGCAGCGCCGCCACGGTCTCGTTCCACCGGATGGGGATCCGCAAGGCCCTGGGCCTTCCGTCGGAGTTCGCCCTGCTCCGGTACGCCCTTCTGGTGCGGCTGTCCGAGCAGGAAACGTCCTAGCCTCCATGCGCCTTCCCCTCGGCATGCTCTTCCTGCTGGCCACCCCGCTCGCCGGCCAGTCGGACAGCGCTGCCATTCCCGCGCTGGGCGCCCGAGTGACGCGGCTCCGATTCTTCGAAGGCGGAAGGGCCCCGCCAACGCTCCGCGACCGGCAGTATGCCGCCCGCTTCGATTCCGCCACCGCGCGGACCATCTATGCGGAGATCGGATTGGCCTATCCGCCGGCGCCCCAGGCCGTCTCCCTCAAGATCGAATGCGGCTTTACGGCGCCGGGCGGCACCTCCGCGGGCACGGCGTCGGTTCCGGTGCAGGCAGACGCGGGCTGGGAGCTTTCGGTGCATGCCGGCGGTATCGGCGCCGACACGCCGGGCACCTGGAAGGCGGGAGCCTACGCCGTCACCTGCCGTTTCGGGGGCAAGGTGATCTCCAGCGGGTCGTTCGAGATCGCGCGGCCGGCCGCGGTCGCGGCCAGGCCGGAGGCCAAACCATCCAGCAAGCCCGCGAGTCCGCCCCCCGGCAAGCCGGCGCCCCCGCTGGGCGGCCTCAAAGCCAAGGTCGTGGCTGTGCGGTTGTTCGAGAGCGGCGGCGAGGTGCCGGACCGGAAAAATCGCGTCATCACCACCACCTTCGACGCCCTCACCACCCGCTTCATCAACCTCGAACTGGAGCTGGAGTACCCCGCGGCGGCCCGGCGAACCGAGTTCGAGGTGCCCTGCAAGATCGAGGGACCCGATTCCGTCGCGCGCATGCCGGTGGTGAAGGGCGCGATCGAACCCGGGTGGGTCGGCTCCTATCACAACATCGGGTGGGGGGCGCGCAACCGCGGGTTGTGGCCCGAGGGCGCCTATCGCATCACATGCCGCGAGCAGGGACAGGTCCTTGCGTCCACCGAGTTCAAGGTAGTGAAGGCGGCGGCCGCGGTCGGCGCACTGGGCGCGTCGCTCACCCACCTCCGGTTCTTTCAGAGCCTGACCGAGCGGCTGCCGGTCGAAGGCCGTCTCTACGGAACCCGGTTCGACGCCCGAGCCGCGCGCTGGGTGAAGACGGAGTTCGGCCTGGTATATCCTCCGGTGGCTGCGCCGGTGACGTTCACCGTGGAATGTGTCTACACCTTTCCCGACGGCACTTTGCGTCCCGTCTCGGTCGAGCGCCGGGTGCCAGCGGGATGGACCGGTTCGGTGCACGCCCAGGGCCTGGGGTGGGAGCAGCCGGGCAACTGGCCGCCGGGTATATATCGGGTGTCGTGCCGCAATGAGGGTAAGGAATTCGCCGCCGGCAGTTTCGAGGTATTCGACGGCAAGGCGCCGGCCGCGCCCACCTCGGGCGGCTCCCTCAAATTTCTGGGCCGGAAGAGTGGCACGCCGGGTCCGTCCCCGTACGCCCAGTCGTTCGAGGTCGGCGGGATCGATACCCTCTATGCCGAAGCCAGCGTCCCCTCGCGCTCCGCGGGCGACTCCACCGGCTTCCGGTGCAACGTCACCGATCCGGCGGGAATCACCTCCGGGTTCCCCCTCCCGGGCGAAGTGCGGGACCGCGCGCTGGTGGGCTCGGGACCGATGGGTCCGCTCGGCGCGCCGAGGCTGCGGGGAACCTATCGGGTGGAATGCCGCGTTGGCGCCAGGGCGCTTGCGGCAGATCGCTTCGAGATGACCGGCGCGCCCGATCTTCCCGCTCTCGATGCGAGGCTGGTCGCCTCGGCCTTCTACGAGGGAGCCGACACCCCGCCCGACGACGAGGCGGTGCCCGATGTGACATTCGCCGCGCCCCGGGTGCGGTCGCTCTGGCTGGTGGCGCTGCTCGATCACCCCGGCGAGCTCGGCGCCGGCACGCTCACCTATTCCTGCAGAATTTCCGGCGCCCGCAATGCGATGATCAGCGATACCGGTCCCCAACGGGTTTCGGTCGCCGCGGGGGACCGGTCGATTCTCCTTCGCCAGCGACTGGCGCCTCCGCCCCGGCAACGGTGGGCACCCGGCCGCTATGGGATCGCCTGCTCCTCCGGCGGGGTGACCTTTCTCAAGACCGGATTCGACCTCACCCGCTAGGCCGCAAACCCCTGGCGGGTCGCCGGCATCGTATTCGCGGATTCAATTTTCGGCCGGCTCCCGCGCAAGGGTCACACGATGCCGAGACACGCACCGCCTTTCCTGGCCACGATCCTCCTGCTCTTCCCGACCACCTCGCTCCTTGCCCAGAACCCGCTCCGCCATCCCGCCGAGGCCGTCGAGGCGCGATTCGCCCGCTCCCAGCCGGTGGTGAGTTACCTCCTTCGGGTGGATTCCGCCGACGTCTCTCGCTTCTCGGTGGAGATGCGGATTCGCAATGCGCCGGACACCCTTCGGCTCGCGATGTTCGCCCATCCCGAATACGACGATCAATACTTTCGCTACGTCGAGAGTCTCTCGGTGCAGAGTCCCGCCGGCGCGGTCCCGGTCGAGCGCCGGGACAGTGCGCTATGGCGCGCCGCAGTCACGGGTGGTGAGGCGGTGGTCCGCTATCGAATTCACCTCCCCGCCCAGGGCGCCGGGCGGCGTCAGGCCTGGAAGGCCTACCTGACCCCTACCGGCGGCCTGGTCGGTGGTCCCCATGCCTTCATGTATCTGTTGGGCGCCACGCTGGCGCCGGCACATGTTGCGGTGGACCTCCCGGCCGGCTGGGAGGTCGCAACCGGGCTCGAGCCCACCTCCGACCCACGCACTTTCTTCGCGCCGAGCGTCGGAATACTGATGGATTCACCAATTTTTGTGGGGAAGTTTCACAGCTGGAGGTTCAGCGTGGACGGAGTACCGCACCGGGTGGTGTACTGGCCGCTGCCCGACGCGGTGCCCTTCGATACGGCGGCCTTCGTGGGCGGTATCGAGCGGATGGTGCGGAAGGCGGTGGCGCTGTTCGGCCGCGCGCCCTATCGCGAGTTCAGTTTTCTCTTCCAGGATGGCGCCTTCGGCGGCCTCGAGCACGCCAACTCCGTGACGCTGGGCGCGGCGAGCGTCGACCTGGCGAACAACCCCGACGACTACCTCTCCGAGACAGCCCATGAATTCTTTCATACCTGGAACCTGGTGCGGATCCGCCCCGCCGGGCGGGGCGACGTGGACTATCGGCAGGGGGGGCAGACTCGCGGACTCTGGTGGAGCGAGGGACTCACGATCTTCTACGCCGACTTGTTACTGCGCCGCGCCGGGCTGCCGACGTTCGACTCCACCCGCATCGGGCACATGCAGAGTGTGATTGCCCGCTACCTGGCCAGCCCGGGCAACTCGCATATCCCGGCGGAGCGGGTGAGCCTGGTGGCCTACGGCGCGCCGCCCGGCTCGCTGGGAGACTACGACGCCAGCACGCATCTTCAGGGCGAAGTGATCGGCGCGATGCTCGATCTTACGATCCGGGACGCTACGGGAGGCCGGCGCAGCATCGACGATGTAATGCGGCTGATGCTCGAGCGTTTCTCGGGGCCACGGGCGTTCACGGGCATCGACATCGAGCGGGCGGTAGGGGAGATCTGCGGCTGCGCGGTGAAGCAGTTCTTCGACCGCCACGTGCGGGGCGGGACCCCGATCGACTTCGATCGCTACCTGGGCGCCATCGGGCTCCGCGCGCAAGTGACCTGGGGCCCTGCGCTGGGACGCGACGGCAAGCCGGCGCCGGATCTGCGGCTCCGCGCCTGGCTGCCGCCGTGGGGTACGTCGCTGAGCCTCCTCATCGGGAGCCCGGGGAGCGCTTGGGGCCGCGCCGGGCTCCACACCGGGGACCGTCTGGTGAGCGTGAACGATGCGGCTGTGGCCACCACGGTCGATCTCCGCAACCTGCTGGGCCGGCTCGCGATCGGGGACACGCTCCGGCTCGAAGTACGGCGTCCCAACGGGAGTTTTCGCGCCGCGGTTCCGATCATCGGGTACAACCGTCCCTTCGTGACCATCGGGGAGCTGCCCGGCGCCACCGCGGCCCAGCGTACCCTCCGGGCCCAGTGGCTCGCGGGCCGGTAGCGTCCAGTCGTGGGGCCTACCCCCAACACTTAGGGTCCGGCCTCGGTGGCCTGGGCCTGTCACCCTGGCTAAGATAGGATGTCACCGACCTGAATGAGGGGCAGGCCATGCACGAGAAGCCGGACTCCGAGGGTTCCGTATTGGAGCCCCAGGTCGATGCCGTCCAGCCGGGCCCTGCGGTCGAGCCAATAGAACGCCGCGCAGTCCCGCCGGAGGCACTGATCAGCCCGTCGACGGCGTTGACCATCCTCACGGTGCTGGCCCTTTTCTACACCCTCTACTTTGCCCGAAGCTTCCTGCTGCCGATCACCTTCGCGGTGTTGCTCGACTTCCTGCTGAGTCCGGCGGTGCGGGCGCTCGAGCGGATCCGGATCCCCAAGGCCCTGGGTGCGGCGGTAGTGGTGCTGT
>JAYUAL010000152.1:0-11926 GCA_043741355.1 Gemmatimonadales bacterium
TCCACCACAAAGGTGGGCTTGAGGGGATCTTCGCGGTACGAGAGCGCATAGATGATCTTGTGGGGACGGTGGGGGGCGCCATCGGCCTCGTACTTGCCAAGCCCCGCAAGGAAACAGGCGTCCCGGCCCAGTTCAGACGTGAGCCGATGGTCGGGGTGGCGGCCTACCGGAAAGGGGAGCATCACCACCCGGGGCGCGAAGTGGCGAATGGCCTCGACCACAACCCGCCGGGACGCCTCGTCGTTGGCGAGGTGCGCGTCCCGGAGCCCCGCATTGCGCCGCTCCGAAACGCCCAGGATCTCCGCCGCGGCCGCCGCCTCCTCGGCCCGGAGCGCGGCGCTCCCGCGGGTGCCGGCTTCGCCCGCGGTGAGGTCCAGAATGCCGGTGGTATGGCCCCGATCCCGGGCCTTGAGAAGCGTCCCGGCGCAGGTGAGCTCGACGTCGTCCCGGTGGGCCGCGATGGCCAACAGATCAATTGGCATGAGGTAAAGGTAAAAGGTGAACGACCCCTCCGCGTCCGCTCCCGGCTCCCCGCTCCCCTCCTACCTGAATAGATTTCCCCCATGCCCCGCGACCCCGTCTATCTCGACTATGCCGCGACCTCGCCGGTGCGCCCCCAGGTTTTGGAGGCCATGCTGCCTTTCCTGAGCCGGGCCAGCTTCGGCAATCCGTCGAGCTCCCACCGATTTGGCCGGGCTGCCCGGGCCGGGCTGGAACAGGCCCGCCGCGAGGTAGCCGCCGCCCTGGGCGCCCAGCCGACCCAGGTGGTCTTTACCTCCGGAGGAACCGAGGCGGACAATCTTGCCGTGATCGGTGCCGCCGCGGCCGCCGGACACAATGGCTGCGCCAGGCTGGTGGCCGTTTCGGCGGTGGAGCACAAGGCGGTGCTCGCGGCGGCCCACCAGGTCTGTCGCCAGGGCGGTGAGGAGATCATCCTCCCCGTTTTGCCCAGCGGACAGCTCGACCTCGATGCGCTCGAATCCGCGCTGGCCCGGAAGCCGGTGGTGGTGTCGGTGATGTGGGTGAACAACGAGACCGGCGTGTGCCAGCCGATCGAAGCCATCGCGGAGCTCTGTAGCAGGGCCGGCGTCCTGCTCCACAGCGATGCGGTCCAGGCGTTCGGCAAGATCCCGGTAGCCATGAAGAACCTCTCCTGCACCCTCCTCACCATCTCCGGCCACAAGATCGGCGCCCCCAAGGGCATCGGCGCGCTGATCGTCCGGGACCGCACGGCGGTCGAGGCGATCATCCACGGCGGCGGACAGCAATTCGGCATCCGCCCCGGCACCGAGAATGTGGCCGGCGCGGTGGCGCTGGGCCGGGCGGCGACGCTCGCCGCGGAAGAACAGGCTTCGCTGGCCGAGCGCCTGGGGGCTCTGCGAGACCAGTTATGCGCCCGGCTGCGCCAGACGGTTCCCGACCTCGTGGTGCATGGCGAGGTCGGACCCCGAGCGCCTCACATCCTGAACATCGGGATCCCGGGCACCGACAGCGAGGCGCTACTCATGCACCTCGATCTGGCCGGAGTCGCCGCGTCGGGCGGCTCGGCGTGCTCTACCGGGGCGATGGAGCCGTCCCATGTGCTCACCGCGATGGGGGTGCCCCGCTCGCTTGCCCTCGGCTCGATCCGGATGAGCCTGGGCCATGAGTCCACGCCCCAGGACATCGATCGCGTGGTCGAGGTCTTCCCGCAGGTCGTCGACAAGGTGCGGAAGCTGGCGGTTGTTCTCGGGCGAGCATGATGATTCCGTCCGCACCGTCCGCACCGTCCTCACCGTCCGCCCGTCCGTCCCGGGTGCTCGTCGCGATGTCCGGCGGCGTGGATAGCTCCGTGGCCGCGGCGCGCCTGGTGGAGCAGGGCTACGACGTGGTGGGCGCCACCATGAAGCTCTTCTGCTATGGCGACAGCGTCCCCGACCGGCCCTGCTGCTCCCTCGACTCCATCAACGACGCGAAGGACGTCGCGGCAGCGCTCGGAGTGCCTCACTTCGTGCTGAATCTGGAAGACCGGTTCTCCCGCCACGTCATCGACAACTTCGTGTCGGAATACAGCCGCGGGCGCACCCCGATTCCCTGCGTCCGGTGCAACTCCTTCACCAAGTTCCGCGATCTCCTGGCCCACGCCGATTCCCTGGGCTGCGACTTCATTGCCACCGGCCACTACGCGGTGGCGCGGGGCGGCGGCCTGTTCCGCGGAGCAGATCGCGCCAAGGACCAGAGCTACTTCCTCTGGGGCATTGACCAGGCCGTCGTGGCCCGCATGCTCACCCCGGTCGGGGAGATGACCAAGCAGGAAACCCGCGCTCTGGCGCGCCGCCTCAAGCTGGCCACCGCCGACAAGCCGGAGTCGGTCGAGATCTGCTTCGTCCCCGACGACGATTACGCCGCGGTGCTGGAGCAGCATCTCCCCGCCGATGCGCCCGCGCTCTTGCCCGGGCCCTTCGTCACCCGCAGCGGCGAGGTCCTGGGTGAGCACGCCGGCTTTGCGCGCTACACTGTCGGCCAGCGAAAGGGCCTGCCCAGTGGCCGCAGCCTGCCGCTCTACGTTCTGGCTATCCGGCCCGGGGATCGCGCGGTGGTGGTGGGCGGGGCCGACGAGCTGGGCAGCCATCACGTCCGGCTGGAGGAGCTCAACTGGCTGGCCCCTCCACTTCCCGTCGGAGGTCGCTGCGAAATCCAGATTCGCTCCCGCGCCCCCTCGGTGCCCGCCACGGTCACCGGGCTCGCGTCCGGCGGGCTCAGCCTCCTCAGCGATACCCCGATGCGGGCCGTCACCCCAGGCCAGTCGGGCGTCCTCTACAGCGCCCAGGGCCAGGTCCTGGGCGGCGGAGTGATCTCATGAATCGTCGTCTCCCGCTGGTGGTCGGGGCTTTCCTGCTCCCCGCTACCCGCTCCCCGCTTCCCGCCCAGTCAAAGCAGCCGATCACCTTCGAGAAGTTTCTCGCCCTGCAGATCAGTGGAGATCCCCGGCTCTCCCCCGACGGCGGAACGGTGGCCTTCACCGTTGCGGTGCCGTCTCTTGCGGAGAACCGGAACATCTCGCGGATCTGGATGGTTCCAATCGCCGGAGGCGCGCCGAGGCAGTTGTCGGGCGGTCCGGGCAGCGACCTGGCTCCGCGGTGGGCGCCTGACGGGAAGTCGGTGGCCTTCATCTCCACCCGGAGCGGGAGTGCCCAGGTGTGGCGGCTGGTGCTGGCCGGTGGGGATGCGACCCAGCTCACCAGGGTCGAAACCGGCGTCAACGATTTTTTCTGGGCGCCCGACGCTTCGGCGCTCTACGTCGTCAGCGATGTGAAGTGGCCCGCCGAAGGCCAGGAGATCGACCGGCGCAACGGCGCGTTCCCCACCCAGGCTCGGATCTGGGACGACCTCTTCTACCGGCACTGGAACGAATGGCGGGCGGGGCAGCGGTCGCACCTGCTCCGGGTGGATCTCGCCGATGACACGGTCCGGGATCTTACGCCGTTCGACCGCGACGTACCGACGCTGGCGCTGGGCGGCACGGACGTGGCCGTCTCCTCGAGCGGCGGCGAGCTCGCCGTGGTCTACAATCCCGACGAGGACATCGCTCAGAGCACCAACAATGACGTGTTCCTGCTTCGGACGGACGGAGGTCGCCCGGGGCAGCTCACCACCCGGAAGGGCAACGACCACTCGCCGGCCTTTTCTCCCGACGGCTCGCGGATCGCCTACCTCTCCATGGAAACGCCGGGCTTCGAAGCCGACCGTCAGCAGCTCATGCTTTACGACCGCGCCAGCCGCCAGCATCGCTCACTCACCGCCGACTGGGACCTCAACGTCCAGTCTTTTTCGTGGACCCCGGATTCGAAAACCCTGGTGCTGGAGATCGAGGAACGGGGCTATCACAACCTCTACACCCAGGACGTGGCCACCGGGAAGCGCACCCGCATTGTGAGCGGCGGGCTCAACACCGGCGCCCAGGTGAGCTCCCGAGGCGACCGGGTGGTGTTTCTCCGCCAGACCGCGACGCTCCCGGCCGAGGTGTTCACGGTGGGGATCGACGGCACCGGCCTCCGCTCGCTCGCGCCGCTCAATGCGACCGCGCTGGCCGGCTTGGACCTTGCCCCGCTGGAGAGCTTCGGCTTCAAGGGCGCGCTGGGCGATTCGGTGCAGGCCTGGCTGCTCAAGCCACCGGCCTTCGACCCGGCCAAGAAGTATCCCCTGATCTACATCGTCCACGGCGGCCCCCAGGTGCCGATGCTCGACTACTGGGGCGCGCGGTGGAACTACCACATGTTCGCCTCGCGGGGGTATGTGGTGGCGGTGGTCAATTTCCATGGCTCGCCCGGCTGGGGGCAGAAATTCGTCAACCGCATCACCAAGCACTGGGGCGACTACCCCTACGAAGACCTGATGAAAGGCCTCGACGTGGTGGCCGCCCTGCCGTACGTCGACAGCACCCGGATGGGCGCCGCGGGCGCGTCCTACGGCGGCTACATGATCAACTGGATGCAGGGGCACACCGATCGCTTCAAGGCCATGGTCTCCCACGACGGAATCTTCAACCTGGCCAGCGCCCAGGGCGCCACCGAGGAGCTCTGGTTCCCCAACCATGAGTTCGGTCCCGGCGGGGTGACCAACCCGGAGACCCGGGCGTTGCTGGACCGCTGGTCTCCCCACCTGTTTGCCGACCGCTGGAAGACTCCCATGCTGGTGGTGCATGGGCAGCTCGACTACCGCCTCGAGCTCGCCGAGGGTTTGCAGGCCTTCACCGCCCTCAAGGTGCGGAACGTCCCCGCACGAATGCTGTACTTCCCCGACGAGGGGCATTGGGTGCTCAAGGCGCGGAACCGGCGGATCTGGTGGGACACGGTGCTCGGCTGGATGGACCGTTATCTGCGGCCCGGCGCGGCGAACAATACCCCTTAGGGGTATCAAGGGATGCGGTGCCCCGGGCAGCATATCTTTCCTCCATGTCCCAAGAGCTCCTAGCCCCCGCTTCCGTCCGGCCGCCCGGCGAGCACCCTGTCGCGGCCGCCCCACCGCCGGACCTCCACGCGCCTTCGTTGTACGTCAACCGGGAGCTCTCCTGGCTCGAGTTTAATCGCCGGGTGCTCCACGAGGCGAAGGATCCCCGCACGCCGCTGCTCGAGCGGGTCAAGTTCCTTTCCATTTTCGGCTCCAACCTCGACGAATTCTTCCAGGTGCGGGTCGCGGGGCTTCGGGAGCAGGTCTGCGCCAAGATCACCGAGCTGACCGACGATGGCATGACGCCGGAAGAACAGCTTGCCACCATTGTGCCGATCGTGCGCGAGCTGCAGCGGGAGCACGGCAACATCCTCACTCGGGATATCATCCCGGCGCTGGCGGAGCGCGGTATCTCGCTGATCACCGCCCCGGAAGACCTCTCCCCCGAGGATGTGGCGCACATCCGGGAGGAGTTCACCGCCAGGGTGTTCCCGGTGCTCACGCCGCTGGCGGTGGATCCGGCCCACCCGTTTCCCTACATCTCGAACCTCTCGCTCTCCCTGGCGGTGATACTCCGGAGCGACGGCGGCGAGGAGCGGTTTGCCCGAGTCAAGGTTCCCAAGATCCTGGCGCGGTGGGTTCATCTGCCCGGCATCCACCGCTACGTGCCGCTCGAGCTGGTCATCGCGGCCAACCTGGAGCTGCTCTTTCCCGGCGTCGAGATCCTGGGCTGCTATCCGTTCCGGATCACCCGCAACACCGACCTCGAGATCGATCCCGACGAGGCCGACGACCTGCTGGCGCTGATCCAGGAGGAGGTCCGCAACCGGCGGTTCGCGGAAGTGGTGCGCCTCGAAGTCCATCCCGGGATGCCCGAGTCGCTCCGGCAACTGCTGATCGAGGAGCTCCACGATGACCAGGACAGCGAGGGCCTGCCGCTCACCATCCAGGATGTCTTCGAGGTCTGCGGGCTGCTCGACGCCACCGATCTCATGACGATCGCGGCCCTGGAGATTCCCGAACTTCACGATCCGGCCTTCCTCCCGGTCGTGCCGGGCCGGCTGGCCGGCGGACGCAACATCTTCGACGTGATTCGCGAGGGTGACGTCTTCGTTCACCACCCCTATGAGAGCTTTGCCGCGAGCGTCGAGCGTTTCATCCAGACGGCCACCGAGGATCCCGACGTGCTGGCCATCAAGATGACGCTCTACCGCACCGGGGGCGATTCCCACATCGCGCGGATGCTGGCCAGCGCGGCGGAGCGGGGCAAGCAGGTGGTAGTGCTGATCGAGCTGCAGGCGCGCTTCGACGAAGAGAACAATATTCGCTGGGCCCAGCGGTTCGAGGATGTGGGCGTCCATGTGAGCTACGGCGTGGCCGGGCTCAAGACCCACGCCAAGGTGATCCTGGTAGTGCGCCGCGAGGGCGATCAGATCCGCCGGTACGTCCACATCGCCACCGGGAACTACGCACCCAAGACCGCGCGGCTCTACACTGATTTCGGGCTTCTCTCCTGCGATCCCGATCTCGGAGCCGACCTGTCCGATCTGTTCAACGTGCTGACCGGATTCGCGAGCCCCACGGGCTATCGGAAGCTGGTGGTGGCCCCCTCCGGAATGCGGAAACGGCTGGTGGAACTGATCCGGCGCGAGATCGAGCATGCCCGGGCCGGCAAGCCGGCGTGCATTTTCGCCAAGATGAACTCGCTGGTGGACCGGGAGATCATCGCGCTGCTCTACGAGGCTTCGCGCGCCGGGGTGCCGGTGGACCTGATCGTGCGGGGCATCTGCTGCCTCAAGCCGGGCATTCCGGGCATCAGCCAGCGGATCCGGGTGGTGAGCGTCATCGGCCGCTTCCTGGAGCACTCCCGGGTCTGGCAGTTCGGCAACGATGGCGACACCGAGGTCTACATCAGCTCGGCCGACTGGATGCCCCGGAACCTGGACCGGCGCATCGAGGCGGCGGTTCCGCTCGAGTCGTCGGGGCATCGGGAGACGGTGCGCCATCTGCTGGATCTCATGTGGACCGACAACCGGCAGGCGTGGGACCTGGCCGCCGACGGATCCTGGGCCCAGCGGCAGCCGGACGAGAAGGAGATCGCGACCCACCGGGCGATGATCGAGCGATACAAATCGCTGAAGAGCGAGGCGAACTAGGGGAGGCGCGTCCTGGGGCTTCGTCGGGGCCGAAGTCGTATCGTTGACGGGGTTGTCGCGGGTCCAGATCACGATGGCGGCGCAGCCGTCCCAATGAAACGCCGCGGGGATCTGGCCCGGGCCGCGGAAAACCTCCATCATCTCGATTCCCCTTGCCGAGATGCGGGACAACATCTCGGCGAGCCTGAATTCCCTACTGGATCGAGAACCTTCCCCTCGACCACCGCCCGGGCCGAATCGGCCTGGGCGGCCAGTGGAACCGGAACTGAAAGCGAGAGGGCCGCGAGCCAGCGCCAGCGCACAGCGGGACGCCCCGAAGGGGGATGCCTGAATCTAGTCCCGCTGGGGATTCCAGGTATGCCGCTCACCCCGGAAAAACCTGAGCCAGGCATACAACGCATCGTAGACCACGAAACCGTATCCCAGCATCTCGTGATCGTCGGGAAAGTTGTGGGACAGGCCGAGCGAGATGGCCAGGAGCCCCGCCGCCTGGGGCGCCAGGTCAAGCCGGTCGGTGTCGGCGCCGCGTACGATCACCGCCAGCTCGGCGACGTAGGGATCCTCGAACCCGTACTTCTCGACGAACGCGTCGAAACTGCATTTCGGCCCCACATGTGAGAGCTCCACACCGGCCACGTCATAGGGAATCGCCCCGGTCTCCCGCGCCACCCGATCGACCTGGTCGGGCGCCACGAACAGAAACTCCGCCTCCGCATCAATGAACCGCTTGATCAACCAGGGACAGGCAATCCGGTCGATCTTGGGACGAGCCCGGGTGACCCAGCGCATTGGTTTCCGCCCTTCAAGCCAGATGAATCGGGATGCCGCGGCCCGAGGCGACCGCCCGCTCGTAGGCCATCGCGGCCGCCGCCACATCTTCGACGGCCGTTCCAGTACTGTCGAACACCACGATTTCCTCCGCACTCGCGCGCCCCCGCTTCTTCCCCGACGCCACCTCAGCCAGCTCGGCGTGGACGTCGCTCTCCTTCATTGCACCGGCCAGGATCGCGTGGTGGAGATCCCCGATGGCAACGCACTGCGCCAGCACGTCCACCACGACCGTGCTGGCCGCCAGCAGCGCGGGCTCGAGCTCCGATTTCGAGACGTCGTCCGCCCCCACCCCCGCGACGAAGGTGCCGGGCCGCACCAGCGCAACGCCGAGAAATGCCATCCTGGATGGGGTACACGTCACGATGACGTCCGATCCACGGGCAGCGTCGACCGCGTGGACCGCATCCACCGCCGTGGCCTCCACGCCGAGCGATTCGCGAGCCCACCGGGCCAGCCGCTCGGCCGCCTCGGCGTCGGTGTCGTGGGCAAAGACCCGCACGAGCGGGAGCACGCATGCCAGGCATTCGAGCTGAATCGGTCCCTGCAGCCCGCACCCGAACAGCGTACAGGTGCTCGAGTCGGGACGAGCGAGATGCCGGGCCGCTACCGCCGTGGCCGCGCCGGTGCGAATGCGGGTGATCTCCATCGAATCCATGAGGGCGAGTACCCGCCCGTTCTCGGCATCTGCCAGCACGATCACGCCCTGGATCGTGGGCAGGCCGTGTCGGACCCGGTTGCCGGGAAAGTTGCCGTTGATCTTGCAGGCGAAATACCATCGCGACAGGTGGAGCGCCGCCGCCTTGGCGTGGAAACCGCCGCCCGACACCGGAATGCCCACCGCCGGCGGCGCGACGCTCCCCCCGTCCGCATGCTGCAGGAATGCCTGTTCGACGGCGGCGATACAGTCGGTGGGCGGGAGAACCGCTCGGACGTCCTCCCCGGTCAGCAGCAGCGTCGGGGCGGTCACGGGGCCGCCTCCACCAGGCCGAGTGCATTGGCGGTCAGCCCCACGATTGCCCCACCCAGGACCAGGAGGCCCGCGGCTACCCGGGTGCGCGACATCATCGCGAGCGTCGCGACAGCGAGGATGGCGGTGGGGGCGTCGATGATGGCGCGGCGACCCAGCACGGCGCACGCCCCGGCAATCGCGCCCGCGGCCGCCGCCGTAACGCCCCGGACGAAGCCCTTCACCATGGGATTCCCGGCAAAGCGATTGAGCAGCGGCAGGGCGGTGACCGCGATCAGAAACGCCGGAAGAAACACCCCCGCGGTTGCCGCAAGTGCGCCCGACACGCCGGCCACCAGAAAACCGATGAACGCCGCGGTGATGACCACCGGGCCCGGAGTCAGCATGGCCACCGCGATGGCGTCGATGAATTGCCGCTCGGTGAGCCAGCCGTGCTCGGTCACGACGCCGGCGTACAGGAACGGCACGATCGCCAACCCGCTTCCGAACACGAAGGCGCCTGCCTTGGCGAAGTACCAGAACAGCTGCGGCACCACCGCCACCGACGCCAGCGTACCGCGACGCACCGAGACCATTCCCGCCAATCCCGCCAATGGAAACAGCCAGATCAACTCTTCGGCCCTCCACGCGGTGACCGCGGTGAGAATGACTGCGATGCCCCAGAGCAGGGGGTCACGGCCGGCGGTGCTCCTGGCCAGCCGGACCGCCGAGAGCACGATGATCCCGATCACGACCGCGCCGACCCCGTAGAAGGCCGCGGCGATCCAGGGCATGCCGCCGGCCTGGACATAGAGCGCGCCAAGCAGGACCGTGAGGAGGAATGAGGGAGCGACGAACGAAACGATCGCTACCGTGGCGCCCCGAAGCCGCGAGTGCAGGAACCCGAGGCAGACCGCCACTTGGGCGGCGAGTGGACCCGGCGCCAATTGGGAGAGCGCCAGGCTCCTGGAGAAATCCTCGGGAGAAAACCACCCGCGCTGTTCCACCAGCTCCCGGCGCATGGACTCCACCAGCGCGATCGGTCCGCCGAAGCCGGTGGCGCCCAGGCGCAGGAAATATCCGCCTAGTGCGCGGAGCGGAGGCCGAGCGGGCTCCAGGTCCGGCATCAGCGCCGCGAGCTGAAACGAGTGTAGAGACTCTCGAATAGCGCCGTGGCCCGCGCGATCCGCTCCAGGTCCTCCGGTTCCGACTCGGCGATTCCCTCGAGCAGCGCGGCGATGCCGGCGGTCTCCGGCCGGCCGTACTTCACGTCCTTGCAATCGATGTCCCGAATCACTTCTCCGATCGCCGCGAGCGCCGAGTCGGAAAGGCCGAAGCGGTCGAGCAGAACCTGGAAGGTGCAGCGGTCACCGACGTGGGTGTATTCCGCGTCGAACATGTCGAAGCGGAGCTCCCCGCGTTCGGGGCGATAGCCCCGCGCCGCCACGAACTTGAAGCGCGCCTCCGGATCGATGAACCGGCGGATGAGCCACGCGCTGGCCATCCGGTCCACGTGCACCCCGAGCCGAGTCACCCAGGTACCGCCCGGCTCGACCGTGTCGCGGACATTCGCCGCCGTCGAGACCTCGGACTCCGGTTTTTTCGCGTCGAACATGGCCTGGATCTCCTCGTCGCTCACGCCGTCCACGAACGCCGTGTCGCAGATGATCGCCTCACCGCCCTCGGCCCGGATCTCGGCGGCCAGCCACTGGAAGTCTTCCAGCGCCTCGTCGGAGTGGGGCAGGACGTAGACGGAGTTCTTGAGGGGGGCGGCCCCAATACCATGGAGCCGGCGGCGGACTTTGACGCGGAGGTAGTCGGGCTTGGGAGGGAGGTGGTGGATCAGCAGCAGCCAGCGCCGGCCGGTTGACTCGTTGTTCGCGGCTGACACAATCGAATCAGTCATGATTCAACTGTATCATCCCCGGCGTACTGCGTCAAGACCCTAGTGCTTCAAGCCGGCGGATTCCGCAAATTTCTTCAGCAGCTCGGCCTGCGCCTCACTGAGCTCCTCGGGGATGGTCACCTGGGCCGTGACGATCATGTCGCCCTTGCGATCTCCCTTGGCGATTCCCTCCCCCTTGATCCGGAACCGCCGCCCCGGCTGGGTGCCGGCTGGGAGCTTCAAGACCACTTTCTTGCCGTCGATCGTCTTCACCCGGAGCCGCGTACCGAGCCCCGCCTGCGCCAGGTTGACGGTCACCTCCGCGATGAGATCCAGCCCCTCGCGGCGGAAGAATTTGTCGGGCTGGACCTGGAAGGTCACCAGCAGGTCGCCGGCGGGCCGGCCGTTCCCGCCCGAACCACCCTGACCTTTCAGCCGGATGCGGGTGCCGGTTTCCGTTCCCGGCGGAACGGTGATCATCATCCGCTTCTCGACCTGGGTTTCCCCGGCGCCGTGGCAGGTGGGGCACTTTTCCGAGGGAATCTTTCCCCGCCCGCGGCACATCGGGCAGGGACGATTGACCGCGAAGCCTCCCTGGCCGAACGAGATGGTGCCCCGCCCTTTGCATTCGGGGCATTGTGACATCGTGGCTCCCGGCGCGGCACCGCTCCCGCCGCAGGTTTCGCAGGGGCCGTTCATCGAGAGCGTAATCGGGATTTTGCCGCCCAGAGCCGCGGTCCGGAACGGTACCTCCAGGACGACCTCGACCGTCTCGCCCTTGGGCTCCTCGCGCTTGCTTCCCCGGCCGAAAATCGACGAGAAGATGTCTCCCAGCCCGCCCATCTCGCCGAAGTCGAACACCCCGCTGTCGTCCGGCTGGCCTCCCGGCGGGCCGCCCCGTCCCCCGCCTCGCGGAGATGACCGCGCCTGGCCGGGATCGAAGGCGCCCAGCCGCCGCATCGTGTCGTACTTCTTCCGCTTTTCGGGATCGGACAGCACGCTGTGCGCCTCGGAGATCTGCTTGAAGGTCTCTCCGGCCTCCGGCTTGTTCGGATTGGCGTCGGGGTGATACTGCTTGGCAAGCTTGCGGTAAGCCTTCTTGACCTCGTCCGCGGTCGCCTTTTCGGAGACACCCAGAACCTGATAAAAATCCTTGGACGCCACTTACGCGTCGCCTCC
>JAYUAL010000153.1:0-5147 GCA_043741355.1 Gemmatimonadales bacterium
CACCGTCACCGACGCGGCGCTGGTGCTGGCCGCGATCCAGGGACTGGACCCGCGGGACCCCGCCACCCGGGCCGGCGCCCCGCACGCCGTGACCGACTACACCTCGATGCTCCGGCCGGACGGCCTCAAGGGCGCCCGCCTTGGCATCGCGCGGCATGGCTTTGGCCTGCCGTCCAGCGTGGAGCCGGTGCTCGGCGAGGCCATCGCCGCGCTGAAGCAGCAGGGCGCCGTGATCATCGATCCCGCCGAAATACCCAACGTCGACAAGCTGGGTGACCCCGAGACGCTCATCCTCGACTACGAGTTCAAGACGGGCCTGGCGGCTTATCTGGCCACCCGCGGGCCCGGCTTCCCCATGAAGACGCTGGCCGACCTCATCGGCTTCAACAGCGCCAACCGGGCGAAGGAGATGCCCTGGTTCGGGCAGGAGATCTTCGAGCGGGCGGAGCAGCGCGGGCCGCTCACCGATCCCCGGTATCTCACGGCGCGCGCGAGCGCCCGACTGCTCTCCCGCGCGCGGGGCATCGACGCGATCATGGCGCGGCACCGGCTCGATGCCCTGGTCGCCATTACCGCCGGCCCCTCGTGGCCCACTGATCTGGTGAACGGAGACCGCTACACCGGCGGCTCCTCCAGCCCCGCCGCAGTGGCCGGATATCCCCACGTGACGGTGCCGGCGGGCTGGCTTCATGGGCTGCCGGTCGGGCTGTCCTTCTTCGGCAAGGCGTGGAGCGAAGGCGCCCTGATCCGGTTCGCTTACGGGTTCGAGCAGGCCACCAGACAGCGTCGCGCCCCGCAGTTCCTCCCGGCGCTCTGAGCGGTCATATTGGGAAGGTGTTCGCCCGGAAAGCCCGCTGGTTCTGGCCGGTTTCAGCCACACTGGTCCTCGCCGATTGCTCGACGAAGGGGCTGGTCGCCTCCGTGCTGCGCCACGACCCGGGGCCGCACGCTGTCGTCGGCGACTGGCTCCGGCTCACCCTCGCGTATAACACCGGCGCCGCGCTGAACCTGGACCTTGGGTCATGGTCGAGGCTCGTGTTCAGCGCCGCGGCCCTCATGGCGATCGCCCTCCTGCTCGGCCTGTACCGCCGGACCGCTCCCAATGCCGCACTCCGCGCCGCAGCGCTTGCCCTGGTGGTGGGCGGCGCCTTGGGGAACCTGCTCGACCGGCTCCGCTCGCCGCTGGGGGTTGTCGATTTCATCGACCTCGGAGTCGGAGACGCCCGGTTCTGGACCTTTAACGTCGCCGATGTGGGTGTCACCGTGGGCGCGATGCTGCTGGCCATCGTCCTATGGCGGGAAGACAAAATGGAGAGTGTGACGTGAAATCGTTCCTGGAGCGCGGGGCATTGCTCCTGCTCGCTCTGCCATCATTTGCGCAGGCTCAGGGTCGCATCACCCCTGCGGGCGTGGTCCGTGCCCAGGCGGTGGTGGATTCGGTCTTCCTGGACCGCAAGACTTCGAAGGGCGCCATCGAGGGAGGTGATTGGGCCTCCTATTTGATGGTGCGGCTCGGCGTTACTCCGCTACCCGACAGCGTTGGAATCGTGGTGGCGGTGGACAGTCAGCTCATTACGTTTTCGGGGCGGATCCAGGACCTCCCCCCCGATGCGCGAGCCATGCTGGGGCCTCTCTCCGGGCTGGTCGATCCGGCCACCATGCTGTCCGCCGAGATCGAACAGCTGCCTGCCGGGAAAGGCCTGGCGCATTTCCGGCTTCGGAAGGTGAGCGTCGGAGTGTTTCCGGTTCCCGAGCTGATGCTCCGCTCGATGATGATGGACATTGGGGACCGGTATCCCGCACTCACCAAAACCGGCCGGGATCTTTTCGTCCAGATCCCGCCCGACGGGCGGGTAACGCTTTCGACGGGCGCTGTGCTCATCAGCATCTCGGCCGACTCGGGCTCGACCCGGCAATGATGGCTAACCAGGAGAGCGTCCCGCAATGAGCGATCTGCGCTATCCGGTGGGCGAGTTCGTCGTAACCGGCGAAATCACGCCGTCCCGGCTGGAAGGGTGGATCGCGGAAATCGCCGAAGCACCGGCCAAACTTCGCGCCGCGGTGCATGGGCTCACCAACGAGCAATTCGATACGCCGTACCGGGCGGAGGGCTGGACGGTGCGCCAGGTAGTGCACCATGTGCCGGACAGCCATCTCAACGCCTACATCCGATTCAAGCTGGCGCTCACCGAAGACAACCCCACCATCAAGCCGTACGAAGAGGCGCGCTGGGCGGAGCTGCCGGACACCCAGGGCACCCAGGTGGGCGTATCGCTGATGCTGCTCGAGTCCCTCCACCGCCGCTGGGGTGTCCTGCTCAAGAGCATGACGCCGGAGCAATGGGAGCGTACCTTCTTCCACCCGGAAAAAAAGCAGGCGCTGCGGCTGGATCATATCCTCGCCATGTACGCCTGGCACGGGAAGCACCACGTGGCCCACATCACCGCGCTCAGGGACCGGATGGCCTGGCGGTGACGCGGTGACCCGGGCCAGGCTCCGCGCCACGGTCGTGCTGGCCGGTCTCGTCCTCCTGGCGGGGCACTGGCTGGCGCCGCGGGTTCCTCCCGCCGCAATTCTCTATCTCTCCATCGCCTGGATCGTCGCCGCGGGGTATCTGCTTTATGCGGCATTCCTGGTTCTCAGAACCTTGGCAGGCCGGGCGGTGGCGGGCATTGTCGTGGTGGTGCTCGCCCTGCTGCCCCTCGCACTGACGGCCATTCCAGTCTCACCCTCGGTCGCCGTCCAGCTTCCCTGTCCCCGGAATTGGGGGTGGCTGCCCACCTGGCTGCTCCGGCCCAGCCCGATGGGCTCGGTCTCGTTTTCAGTGGGCAACACGAGGGTAAAGGTCTGTTACGGCCGGCCGGCTTCGCGGGGACGCCGGATGATCGGGGGGAAATACGTGCCGTTTGGCCGGCTCTGGCGCACCGGCGCCAACGAGCCCACCACCATCATCTCGACCGGGGCGCTGGACATCGCGGGGATCGGCGTCCCGGCGGGCCGGTCGTCGTTGTATACCGTGCCTGGTCCCGAAACCTGGGAGGTCATCCTCAATCGCTCCACATCGCAGTGGGGCATCGAGTCGGAATACAGCGACGTGGTGAAGGCCCTGGAGCTGGGCCGCGCCATTCTGCCCAGCGACGCCGTCACGCCCCCTCTCGAGCGGCTGACCCTGTTCGTCGACCCCGAGGCCCCTGCCAGCAGTCACCGGGTGGCGCTGCTACTGCGCTGGGAGAGCACCCAGGTCCGTATTCCGATCTCGCCCGCCTCGCGCTGAGCGAGAGTTTCTCGCGCTCTGCCGGTGCGATGGCGGCACTGCCCTGGGTTCCCACTCCGGGGCGGAGGCTCTCCCGCGGGCCAACTCCAAAAGAGTGTCTCATTCCGGATTGGCCTGAGCACAAGGGCTTAAGTCATTCGCGGTCAATCGGGTAGGCAACCGGCCCGATTTCACAGGAGTAGTTTTAATTGCTACTTCTGTAAATGTTCTAGTCGATATCAATAGTGATATGAGTGCTCAATCTGTGGTCAAATGCCAGCTAACATCAAGCTGGATCAATAAATGCACATAATGATCATCGCAGCGTACCAATACACCGTCCCGTCGATATACGGAACGGCTGGCCTTAGCCTATGCGGGAGCATCATTGGCGTGCTGGACCGACTGACGGATCCACTCATTCGCACCTTTGGGTCGCTCGATGCGCTCCCGCCGGCCTGGCGTGAGGTGCTCGAGGGTCTCGATGTGACCCTGGCCGAAGCGCAGGACGAGCGCGAGCGGCTGGCGGCGGCGCTCAAGCGCGCCACCACCGAGCTCCACGAGCTGCTGGTCGAGCTGGACGCGCTCCGGAGGGCCCGGACCGTGGCCGAATCGACCAACCTGGTACGGGGCGAAGTCCTCGCTACGGTGAGCCGCACCATGCGGACGCCTGCCGACGCGATACTCGGCTTGACCGGATTGCTGCGGACAGGGGCATTGTTGCCCACCCAGCGCGCCTACGTGGACGCTGTGAATGGCGCCGCCCAGGCGCTGCACGGGATTCTGAATGACGTGGGGGACTTCTCCCGGCTCGAGGGCGGCACGCTTCCCCTGGAGCCGATTCCCTTCGACCTGCGGGTGATGGTGGAAGACATGGCCACCGCGCTCTCGGCCCAGGCCCAGGCCAAGGGGCTGGCGCTCCGGTTGGCATGGCGGCCCGACGCGCCCCGCCGGGTCACCGGCGATCCGGGCCGGATCCGCCAGGTACTCGCCTCGTTGGTGCGGGATGCGGTCACCCGGATCGAGCACGGCGAAATCGTGGTGGAGGTAGCCCGAGGCTCGATGCGCTCGGCACAGGGCGGCGTGCGGTTTGTGGTCGAGGACACCGGTCCCTCGATCCCCAACGATCTGCTGCCCACCCTCTTCGAGCCGTTCTCGCGGGGAGACGTCTACCCCGGCCGTGACGGGGGCCTTTCCCTGCCGATTGCCCGGCAGCTGAGCCATCTGATGGGTGGCGAGCTCACGGTCACCAACCTGCCGGACGCAGGCACCCGTTTCATGGCGTCGCTGCCCCTTCCCATGCTGGAGGAGACGCTCATTCCCCAGCCGGCCGGGTTCGGATTGGGCGAGCTGCCAACCGCGGTGCCGGTGGTGTCGGGTGGCGGGCTTCTGGTGGTGGACGCCGATCCCGATCAGCGCGCGGGATGGGCCGCCATCGCCGAGGCTGCGGGGTATCAGGCCACCGGCCTCGGCAACCGGGAAGAGGCAATGGCCGAGCTGCATCGCAGGGCCGCGGCGGGCCGGGCGGCGGCGATCGTGATCTTCAGCGATCATGATGCGCTGGGCTACGAGCAAGCGGGCCGCGAGATTCTGGACGACGACAACCTGGCCCGCCCCGCGCTGATCATGCTGCCGGCGGTGGGCAATCCGGGCGACGCGACTCGGCTCCGCCAGGCCGGCTTCCGCGGCTACCTGGTGAAGCCGGTGGCGCCCTCGGATCTGCGGGAAACGCTGGAAACCCTGCGGCGCACCTCGCGCGGCGCATGGCACACTCTATTCCTCACCCGGCACACGCTGGCGGAGGCGCGGCGAGGCGGGGACGTACCGGAGGACGAAGTCAACGCCGGCCTGGAGCAATTGATCGGGGTGGAATAGCGGCGACCAGTGAGATTGG
>JAYUAL010000154.1:0-5143 GCA_043741355.1 Gemmatimonadales bacterium
CGAGATCTTCGAGCTGCTCGATCTCCCGATGGATCGTTCGGGAGCCCATCGGGTCCTCGGGATGGTCTACCGGGAAACCGGCAAGCAGCGGGAAGCGGCCCACCAGTTTCGCAGGGCGGTCCATCTGGCCGAAGAAACCCGTTGGGTGCTCGGTGAGGCCGAGGCGCTCCGAGAGATGGCCCGCCTCAACGAGCAGTCAGGCTGCAAGACTGAGGCGGTAACGCTCCTGACGGTCGCCCACGGACTCTTTTCTCACGTAGAGGCGCGGGTGGAGGTGGCGGAGGTATCCCGCCGGCTGATGGAGCTGGCGGCCGCCTAGGTACTGCCCGGGCGGCTGGCTGGCCTCGGCGTGGGTGATGAAGTAACCTTTGGGCATCCGTCACCCCATCCCATTTGCCTGATTCTTTCGAGAGCCTCCGGACCGCGCTGGCCGGCCGATATGAGATCCTCCGCGAGCTGGGCCGCGGCGGCATGGCCACGGTCTACCTCGCCCACGATGTCCATCACGACCGGCCGGTGGCGCTCAAGGTGGTGCTGCCCGAGCTCGCGGCGTCAATCGGCAACGAGCGCTTCCAGCGCGAGATCAAGCTGGCCGCCCGGCTCCAGCACCCCCACATCCTGAGTGTCTACGACTCCGGAGAATCCGCGGACCAGCTCTGGTACACCATGCCGTTCGTCGAGGGGGAGAGCCTGCGGGACCGGCTCACCCGCGAGGTCCAGCTCCCGGTGGACGAGGCGGTCCGCATCGTGCGTGAGGCCGCGCTCGCGCTCGACTATGCCCACCGCCACAAGGTCATCCACCGGGACATCAAGCCTGAGAACATACTCCTCTCCGACGGCCAGGCACTAGTTGCCGACTTCGGCATCGCGCGGGCGGTCGGCGCCGAGCAGGCCCTGACCCGGACCGGCATGGCGGTCGGGACGCCGGCCTACATGAGCCCGGAGCAGGCCGGCGGGGAGCGCGGTATCGACGGCCGCAGCGACATCTACGCCCTCGGCTGCGTACTCTATGAGCTGCTCGCGGGAGAGCCGCCGTTTTCCGGCCCCAGCGCGCAGGCCATCGTCACCCGGATGCTTACCGAGACGCCTCGGCCCCTGAGCGGAGCGCGCCCGGCCGTGTCCCCGGCGCTGGCGGCGGCCGTTGCCCACGCCATGGCCCGCACCCCGGCGGACCGATTCGCCACCGCGGCGGAATTCGCCAAAGCGCTGGGCGCCACCAGCGGCGACATCCAGGCCACCGGGACGGTGGCGCAGCCGCGGCCGTCACGCTGGTCACGGTTCGCGGTGCCGGGGGCCGTGCTGGCGATCGTCGTCGCCTTTGCGATGGGCATCCTCTGGCCCAAGAGCCACGCGGGCGGCAGCGGCCTTCGCAGGGTGGCGGTGCTCCCATTCGAGAACGAAGGCGCAGTGGAAGACGAGTACTTCGCGGACGGTGTCACCGACGAGATCCGCAGCAAGCTGGCCGGCATCCCAGGCATCCAGGTCACGGCGCGGGCCAGTACCAGCCAGTACAAGAAGTCCACCAAGACTCCGACCCAGATCGGCAAGGAGCTGGACGTGGACTATCTGCTCACCGGAACGGTCCGCTGGTCCAAGACCGCGGCGCCGAACCGGGTCCGGGTGAATCCGGAGCTGATTCAGGTGAACAGCTCGGCCAGCAAGTGGTCCGAGGGGTTCGACGCCGAGCTGTCCGACGTCTTCAAGGTCCAGTCCGACATCGCCGGCAAGGTGGCGTCGGCGCTCGATGTGGCGTTGGGAGAGTCGGCTCAGAAACAACTCGACGCGCGGCCCACCAGGAATATCGAGGCCTACCACGCCTTCCTCAAAGGCGAGCAGGCCTCCCAGGGTATGGCGGTTTCCGACGCGCCCCATCTGCGCGAGGCGCTCGCCCATTATCAGCGCGCCGTGGACCTCGACAGCACCTTCGTGGAGGCATTGGCGCGGGTGGCGATGACCCAGTCGGTGCTATACAACACCGTGCCGACCGTGGAGGGTGTCGAGGCGGCGCGCATCGCGGCCGAGCGGGTGATCAGGATGGCGCCGGACCAGCCGATGTCCCTGCTAGCCATGGGCACCTACCGGCTGTACCAGAAGCAGGACTATGCCGGCGCGCTCGAGCTATACACCCGGGGGCTCAAGGTCGATCCCAACAACGCGCAGCTGCTGACCGCCGCCGCCGGCGCCGAGCGGTCCCTGGGCCACTGGGACGACGCGATCGCCCACCTGCAGCAGGCCGCCCGGATCGATCCCCGCTCGGTGCGGACCGCGCGTGCGCTGGCCGGCCGCCTCCAGGATACCCGCCGTTACGATGAGGCCCTGGCGGCATGGCAGAAGGCCCTCGCGCTGGCGCCCAACAACCTGGCCATCGTCCAGGGTGCCTCGGGGACCTGGCTCTCCCTGGGGCGGCTGGACAGCGCCCGCGCGGTGATCGGCCGCGCGCTCAAGGTCGTGGATACCGTGGCCCTGGCGGCCCACTTCTCGTTGTACCAGGAGCAGATGTGGGTGCTCCCCGACGAGATCAAGCCGCTGGTGACGAAGCTGCTGCCCAAGGATTTCGACGGGGACCGGGGTCACTACGGGCTCAAGGTGGGCGGGACCTGGAAGTTGCTGGGCGACATGGCCAGGGCCCACGCCTACGCCGACACGGCGCGGATGGCCTTCGCCGCGCAATCGAAACAGTTCCCCGAAGCAGCGCAAATCCACGAGCTGCTCGGCCGTGCACTCGCGCTGGGCGGCTGGAAACAGGAGGCGGTGCAGGAGGCCGAGCTGTCCCTGCGGATGCGGGAGACCGAGCTGGACTGGGGCACCGGCCCCTATGTCAGGTTCCAGGTGGCGCGGATCCTGATTCAATCGGGGGAGCTCGACAAGGCGCTGGACCTGATTGAGCCGCTGCTGAAGTCGCCCGGCTCCGACCTGACCCCGGCCTACATGCGAATCGATCCGAGTTTTGCCCCCCTCAAGGGCAATCCACGCTTCGAAAAACTGGTCGGACGGTGAGGACGGCCGGACAGTGTGGACAGACCGTCCTCACCGACCTCACTGACCTCACGGTCCATCCATTGGTGTGAGCGGCACCAGCCGCGCGCGGGGAGGGATTCCCGGCTCCAGCTCCATGATCCCCACCGACGCGGGCAGATCGAACCGGCGGGCGCCGGCTCCGCCGGGGTTCATGACCGTCACCACCTGATCCACCGTCGCCAGCAGCGGCCGGTGGGTATGGCCGTAGATGATTATCTCCGCCTCCGGCCATCGCTGGTGCAGCGCCTCGGGAGTCGGTGAGCGGAGCTGGTGGCCGTGCACCACCAGGAAATCGAAACCTTCTATCCGCATCTGACATAGCTCGGGGACTCGGCGGCGAATGTCGAAGCCGTCGGTGTTGCCCCATACCGCATGCACCGGGGCCATAGCCTCGAGCTCGTCAAGAAGCTCGGCAGATCCGATATCCCCGGCGTGCAGGATCAGGTCGACGCCGGAGAACACCTCGTAAACCTCCGGGCGCAGGAGGCCGTGAGTGTCGGAAATGATGCCGAGGCGCATGAGGCCGGTGAGCGGGGAGCGGGGAGCGGAGAGCGGGAACTAGCCGGCGGAGAGGGGGAGCGGCTCGGCCCGGCCGCGGTCGAGGAACAGGCGGTCCGCGATGGCGGCGATGGCCTCGGCTCCCTTCCACGCGGACTCCAGCAGCGAGAGCTCTCCCTCGAGGGCGCGGCGCTCGACGTCTTCGTTGGCCGCCATCTCGAGCGCCAGACGGTCCACCAGCGGGAGGCGGGGCAGCGGCGTCCGCGGCTCGCTGCCGATCCCGCCCCTCCCCCAAAAACTCCGCTTGGTGATCTGCAGGGCCAGCTTTTCGGCCTCTGAGGCAGGCGCCTCTTCGATGGGCTCGGACCGGGGCAGCGCGTCCGGGAAGCGACCCCACGAGCAGCGCATGGCGATGGCGGCCACCCGGGCAAAATAGCCTTCGGGGTTGCCGGCATCCTCGAGTTTGGCCACGGCGTACCGCACTTCGGCCTCGGTAGCGCCGCCGCCATTGAGGAGGGCGAGGAGCTTGCCGGCTACGTGAAGGCCGGCATCGCCCGAGATGGTCATCACGCCGCTTGGGGAGCTCACCTGCAGCCGCCACGGCTCCCGCGGGTCGGGCCGGACCAGCTCGGTGTGATCGAGGTCACGGGACCGGATCGTTGCCATTCGCCCATCGTCTGCCCGGGTGACCACCAGCACCCGATCCGCCTGACCGTGCACCCGGAGCCAGGTGGACAGGTCATACCCGAGGTGCACTCCGAACACCCGGCGGACGGTGTAGTCCATCGCCGCCTCGCCGCGGCCGGCCCACCGCCTGGCCACCCGAAGGAACGGATCCCGCCGCGCGCCCGGCAACCAGCGCCCCAGCAGCCGCCCGTACCGCCACGCGGCGATCTCGGGCTTGAGCGCGGGGCCGATGCGGATCAGCGCGAGGCCCTCGGAGGGGTAGGCCAGCCCGATGTTGTCTGTGGAGAAGCGAATCCTGGTGGAGCGGAAGCGCCGCTCACAGTCTTCGATGGCTTCCCAGCGCTCGTCCAGCGGCGAGAGGTTCCACCGGTCGCACACCACGCAGATCACCCAGAGACGGCCCCGCTCGGTATCGAAGGCGAGCCGCGTTCCGACCGGAAAGGTCAGGAGCGCGCGGTTCCCACCCAGATCCGAGTTGCAGAACAAACAGGTGGTGTACATGTCGGTGACCAGTGACCAGGGACCAGTGAGCGGGTGAGCGGTGAGCGGTGAGCGGTTACTGCTTACCGGTCACCGCTTACCGGTGTTTCCCCCTCCCACCGCTTTCCAATCGCAATGTCCAGCCCGAGCTGATCGAGGATTCGCTGCACAATGAAGTCTACCAAGTCGGCGACCTGGGTGGGTCGGTGGTAGAAACCAGGCGCGGCCGGGATCACGACGGCGCCCGCCTCGGTCACCTGCACAAGGTTGCGCAGATGTATCAGCGACAGCGGGGTTTCCCGGGGAACCAGGATGAGCTTGCGGCGCTCCTTGAGAGTCACATCGGCGGCGCGCTCGACCAGCGAGCGACTGGATCCCTGCGCGATCGCCGACACCGTACCCATCGAGCAGGGGCAGATGACCATGCCCGCCGTGCGCTGAGAGCCGGAGGCCGGCCTGG
>JAYUAL010000155.1:0-2119 GCA_043741355.1 Gemmatimonadales bacterium
GTGGCAAAGCTGGTGAAACGGTCACCCGCCACGATCACATGGTCGTACACCGGCATGTCGAGCAGCTCTCCCGCCGCCACCAGCTGGCGGGTAACGGCCTGGTCGTCCGCCGAGGGGGTGGGGTCCCCGCTCGGATGGTTGTGCACCAGGATGATTCCGGCGGCCGCTTCCGCGATGGCGGCCCGGAAGACTTCGCGCGGGTGCACCAGCGAGCTGTTGAGCAACCCCCGGGTGATGAGCACATCCCGCGTCACCTGGCTCTGGCTGTCCAGGGCGAGGAGGTGAAATTCCTCCACCGCCAGGTCCCGGAGCCGGGGGCCCATGATCCGCATCACGTCCTCCGGAGAGCGGATGCGCGACAGCGCGGGCCGGGCCTCCCGGGACAGCCTCGCCCCCAATTCCAGCGCGGCCAGAAGCCGGGCCCCCTTGGCCGGGCCGATACCGGGGGTCCGCAGCACCTCCCCGGCGGGCCGGGCCGCCAGGCGCCGGAGCGAGCCCTCGACCGGTGTCAGAAGATGGGTTGCAACCTCGAGTGCCGACTTCCCCCTTCCCCCCGTCCCTACCACAATGGCCAATAGCTCAGAGGCGGTCAATGCTTGGGCGCCGTGGGCCCAGAGGCGCTCGCGGGGGCGGTCGGAATCCGCAGGCCGCGACGGTGTTAGCGGGGACAGAAGGGAAGGAGCGGCGGCCATGGCCGCAGAATAGTGCGGCAGGACCCGGCCCAGCGGGCCGGAAAGCCGCGAGGAAGGGCGAAAAGGAGGGGTGTCAGGGCACGGGATTAGCCAGACCGTCTCCGACTGTACCCTCCCAGTCGCTCCAGTCTTCCCCGCTAACGGCCATGGCGCGGGCAGTCTCTTCCCACGAGAGCTTGCCACGAGAATTGCGAGTGCGGGCAACCTTGAGCTTGCGCGAAGTCATGTTGCAGTCCAATCAGGGGGCTTGAGGAAAACGGGTCCGAATGTACTCTTTGGCGCTCTCGGGCGGCAGCTTCACGGTCCCCGGCCCGCTCCTCACGAAGAAGTCTCCATCCGGCGTAGCTTCGAGGCCCTTCCAATTCAGGTACACCGGCTCCGGGCTTCGCTGGCAGCTCACCACGCACACCGTCTTGTCCTGCACGATCTGGGTCTTGGGGTCGATGCAGGTCCCTGCCCTGTCACCGAGGCCGTTGCGGACCACCTGGGACAGGTGGCGCATGAACTTGTCGTCACTCTCGAGCTGATCAGGCTCGGTACCGATGATCGAGCCGTCGTCCGCCACGCCGATGAGCAGGTCTCCGCCTTCGGTATTGAGAAACGCGGCGATGGTCTTGAGGACGGCATGGGTTACGCCCTTGTCGTCCTGTTTGCCCTCCTTCAGGCTCCAGCGCAGCGTGGACTTGAACTCGAGGGTCTTGGATTCGCCGCGCTTGATCAATTCTTCAGCATTCCGGTGGGCGCGCAGATACTGGTCGAACAGCAGGTTCTTGATGGCCTCGCCGAAGGCCCGGTCGTCGGTGATGCGCTTGTAGAGGTCGAAATTCGAGTCCACGATCTCCTGGATCACGTGCTCCACCTTCTGATCGAAGGTCAGCCGCACGTTCTCCCGGGTATTGACCCGGGCCGCGGCATCGAGCGCCGCGTCGTCATCGAGCTTGCTCATCATCTGGCCCAGCGTCACCCGGTGCTCCGGGCCGAGGCTGAGGCCGAACCGCTCGTTGAGCAGCGCAATGATCCGGGAGAGGGTCTCCAGCTCTTCGGGACCGGTGCCCCGCCCCCCGTTGGCGCCCACCGGGGCCAGCACGCCCGGCTTGCGCTCGAGAGCAATCTTGCCGCTGCCGGTCTGCTGGAGGCGGTACGACTCCATGTCGATGTTCTGCTGGACCTCGCGCGGGAGCTCGGCCCGGTCGGCGGGGAGCAGGCGCCGCAGGTAGCGCGCGAACACGTAGAGCTTTTCCAGGTCGGCGTCCGCAAAGGTCAGGACTTGAGACAGGAAGGCGTAGAGCCGCGCGTAGTCGGTGAGCTGGCCGCGAAACTCGTGCTGCTCCTCCTCCGGGAGTGCGCGACAGCGCTCGACCACCGGCGCCAGCATCGCGTAGAGCCGGTCCTGGGTTGCCTTGGGGTCAAAGTAGATCGCGGCGAAG
>JAYUAL010000156.1:0-5141 GCA_043741355.1 Gemmatimonadales bacterium
CCGGAGCCCCTGGCCACCCGCATCCGTCGGGAACCGTTCATCAGGTCGGGGTCGGTCCGCTCTGCCTTGGTCATCGACAGCACGATGGCTTCGACCTGCTTGAGCTTCTTGTCGTCGACGTTCGCGGCTTTGATCATCTGGGGATTTATCCCCGGCAGCATCCCGAGCACGTTTTTGAGCGGCCCGAGCTTCTGCATCTGCTTCATGGCGCTGAGAAAGTCCTGGAGGTCCAGGCCCTTCTTCGAAACCGCCTTCTTCGCGAGCTTCTTGGCCTCGTCTTCGTCGACGTTGGCCTGGGCCCTTTCGACCAGGGTGAGAATGTCGCCCTGCTGGAGAATCCGCCCCGCCATCCGTTCGGGATGAAAGGGCTCCAGCGCGTCGAGCTTTTCACCGGTGCCGACGTACTTGATCGGCGCGCGGGTGACCCCGTAGATCGAGAGCGCCGCGCCGCCGCGCGCATCGCCGTCCATCTTGGTGAGGATCACCCCGGTGATTCCCAGCGCCTGGTGAAAGCCCTGGGCGATCCGCACCGCGTCCTGGCCGGTCATTCCGTCCGCAACCAGGAGGATCTCGTGGGGCCCGACCGCGGCTTTGAGCCGGGTAAGCTCCGACATCATCTCCTCGTCGATCTGCAGACGTCCCGCCGTATCCACCAGCACCGTCCGGGCGCGGGCCTTGGCGGCGGCCTCGAGCCCGTGCTTCACCAGCTTCACAACATCAGTCTGGCTATCCTCGCGGTAGACACCCACGTCTACCTGGCGGCCCAGTGTTTCAAGCTGCTCGGCGGCGGCGGGCCGGTAAATGTCGGCGGCCACCAGGAACGGCGCCTTCTGCTCCAGCTTGAACCGCTTCGCGAGCTTGCCGGCGGTGGTGGTTTTGCCGGATCCCTGCAGCCCGACCAGCAGAACGACCGTCGGAGGCACGGTGGCGTGCGCGATCGGCGCCAGTCTTTCGCCCAGCATGGCGACCAGCTCGTCGTACACGATCTTGACGAGCTGTTGCCCGGGCCGCACCGACTTGATGATCTGCTGGCCGACCGCCTTTTCCTGGACTCGTTCCAGGAACTCGCGGGTCAAATCAAAGCTGACATCGGCCTCGAGGAGGATCCGGCGAATTTCGCGGAGACCCTCGCGCACGACGTCCTCACTGAGCACGCCGCGGCCGGTGAGGCGCGAGAGCGTGGCGCCGAGCTTGGACGAGAGCTCATCGAACATAAGCCCTGAAATCTAGCAGGGTTAGCCTCGGCGTTCAACTGGACAGCGGGCTCTTCTCACGAGCCGTACCGTATGCCTTGCGAGTTGCTTAATTGATTGTTTAATTAACCCCTCATGACCAGAAGCGAGCCGCCGCCTGCCGCACCGGACCAGATCCTCGACGCCGCCGAGTCCCTCTTCGCCCGTCAGGGGTTCGACCCGACCACGATCAAGGAGCTCGGGGCGGAAGCCCGGCTCAACCCGGCGCTCATCTACTACTACTTCGGGAACAAGGAAGCCCTCTACCGGGCCGTGCTCGAGCGGACGGTGCGCCCCCTGATCGCTCGCGGCGGTGCGATCCTGGAGCACACCGCCAATCCTGCCGAGGCGATCCGGGCGCTGGTGGGCGCCCAAGTCGAGTTTTTCCTGGCGCACCCGAATGCGGCCAGGCTGTTCGTCCGGGAGATGATCGATCACGACGCGAGGCGGGCCGAAGAGGTCATTCTCTCCGTCGCCGCGGGGCTTTTCCGCAGGCTCTGCGACGTCATCGAGCGGGGGCAACGGGAGGGAATCTTCCGCCGGGACGTGGAATCGCGATTCGCCGCGATCAGCACCATTTCCCAGGTCGCCTATTTCACCATTGCCCGACCGGCGGTCGGGCTTTTTTTCGGCCTGGGCCCGGCCGGGGTACCGGCAGACACCCTCCGCACTTTTGCACGTCACGCCGGCGACTTTGCCGTGCGCGCCTTGTCACCCGTGGAGCAGTCCGTATGACCGCACGCCGATTCCTGGCTTTTCTGTTGCTCGGCGCCGCCTGCGCCCGGGGCACTCCAGAAGACTACGACGCCCGCGGCACCGTCGAGGTTCCCGAGGTGGATCTCGGCGCGATGAGCGCCGCCCGGGTAATTGCAATCCGGGTCGAGGAGGGCGCCTCGGTTCAGGCCGGCGACACGGTTGCCCTCCTCACCCAGGTCGATCTGGGCCCCACGCTGGCCGCGCAGGGCGCCCGGGTGGCAACCGCCGCCGCGAACCTGCGCGACCTGGAAGCGGGCTCGCGCCCCGAGGAGATGCGGCGCGCCGACGCCGAGGTCGAAGCCGCGGCCGCCGAGCTGGAGCGCGCCACCAGGGCGCTCACTCGGGTGCGGGAGCTGGCGTCTCGCGACCTGGTGGCCAGGCAGGCCCTCGACGACGCCATGACCGTCGAGAAGGTGGCGCGGGCGAGGCTTTCGGCCACCGAGGAGGCGCTGCGTCTGCTCAAGGCCGGCACCCGGCCCGAGCGGATCGCCGGCGGACGGGCGGAACTGGCCAATGCACGCGCCGTGCTGGCGCAGGTCGAGGCACGGGCCGCGGATCTGGTACTGGTCGCGCCGGTAGCGGGCATTGTGCTCTCCCGGAATGCCGAACCGGGCGAGGGACTCGCGCCCAATGTCCCCGTGGTGACCATCGGCGAAACTGGCCGGCCGTATGTGCGGGTGTTCGTTCCGCAGGCGCGGGTGACGAGCCTGGTCGTGGGGAGCGCCGCGCAGGTAGTGACGGAGGACGGCCGCACGATGGCCGGGCGCGTCGTGGCGATCAACCCCAAAGCCGAGTACACGCCGCGGGTGGCGCTCTCGGAGCAGGAGCGCGCCGACCTGATGTTCGGTGTGAAGGTGGAGTTCGCCAATCCGGCCGGGGCGCCGCATCCGGGCTTGTGGGTGACGGTGCGGCTGGGACGCCAAGACGCCAAGACGCATAGGACGCTAGGAGACTGGTCGTGACTGCACCTGCCGAAGCGCAATTCGGGATCGTAACCCACGGGCTCCGCAAGGAGTTCCGCGGAATCGTCGCAGTGGACAACCTCGACCTCGAGGTCCGCCGCGGGGAGGTCTTCGGCCTGCTCGGGCCTAACGGCAGCGGCAAGACGACCACGATACGCATGCTGACCGGACTCATCGCCCCCACGGGCGGAAGCGCAACCGTGGTCGGGGTCGACGTGGTTCGCGAGCCGGAGCGGGTCCGCAGCCGGATCGGATACATGTCCCAGAAGTTCGGGCTGTACGACGATCTGACCGTCAAGGAGAACATCTCGTTCTACGCCGGTGTCTACGGCATCGTCGGTGAAGACCGCAAACGCCGCCTGGCCGTGCAAGTCGGGGAGTACCACCTCGCGGCACGGGTCGATCAGCTCGCGGGCACGCTGTCCGGGGGATGGAAGCAGCGCCTGGCTCTCGCCTGCGCCACCACGCACCAGCCCGATCTGGTGTTCCTCGACGAGCCGACGGCCGGGGTGGACCCGGCATCCCGCCGGCTGTTCTGGGAGCTGATCGGCCGGCGCGCCAAGGCGGGCATGACGGTGCTGGTGACCACGCATTACATGGACGAGGCGGAGCGGTGCGACCGGCTCGCCTTTCTCTCCCGGGGCCACCTGATCGGGGTGGGCACCCCCAAGGAGATCACCACCCGGTTCGGACTGCCTACCATCGAGGACGTCTTCATCGAGATGCAGCGCCGCGATGAGGGGGCGGCGGTATGAGCTTCACCGAGCAGGTGAGGCGCTGGCCCTTCTGGTCGATGCTGCGCAAGGAATTCATCCAGATGCGGCGGGACAAGTTCCTGCTCGGAATGATGATGGGTATCCCGGCCATCCAGCTGGCGATGTTCGGCTACGCGATCCAGACCGAGGTGCGCCATCTCCCGACCGTGGTACTGGACGAGTCGCACTCGCCGGAGAGCCGGCGATTCGTCCAGGCGATGATCAACACCGGCAACTTCGATCTGGCGGGCACGGTGCGCGACCGGACCGAAATGGGCGCGGTCATTTCCCGCGGCGACGCGAAGGCGGGAATCGTGATTCCTCCCGACTTTGAGCGGGACATCAAGCGGGGCCGGACCGCCACGGCCCAGATCGTGGTCGACGCCGCGGATCCGCTGGCCTCCTCGGCGGCCATCAGCGGCGCAGGACTGGCGGGCGCGGTGCGATCCCAGGCCCTGGCGGCGGCCCGGGGCGTAGCAGCCGCGATCGAAGTCCGAGTGCGGCCCTGGTACAATCCGACTCTCCGAAGCGCGGTGTACATCGTGCCGGGGATCATCGGCGTGCTGCTGTCGGTGACGATGATCATCGTGGCAAGCATCTCGCTGGTCCGGGAGCGGGAGCGGGGCACGCTGGAGCAGCTCATCGTCACCCCGATCAGCAAGACCGGCCTGATGATGGGGAAAATCCTGCCCTTCCTGCTGGTGGGATACGTGCAGATCACCGTCATCCTCATCCTCGGTCGGGTGCTGTTCGACGTACCGATCCGGGGCAGCCTGCCGACCCTCTATCTGGTTGCTCTGCCTTTTGTGGTGGCGAGCGTCGCGATCGGACTCTTCGTGTCGACGGCGGTGCAGAACCAGGCCCAGGCGATGCAGCTTGGCTTCATGTTTCTCCTGCCCAACATTCTACTCTCCGGTTTCATGTTTCCTCGCGAGGCGATGCCCGCACCGGCCCAATGGCTGGGCGCCGCGCTTCCGCTCACGTATTTCCTGCGGGTAATGCGGGGCATTCTGCTGCGCGGCGTGGGCTTCGAATCGCTCTGGCGGGAGGCGGTCGTGCTGGTGGGATTTTCGGTGGGGCTGATTGCGCTGAGCGTGAGGAGGTTCCGGAAGTCGGTGGAGTGAGAGGCAAGGACGCAAGGACGCTAAGACGCCAAGACGCTAAGACGCTAAGACGCTAAGACGCTAAGACGCTAAGACGCTAAGAAGATCGTGCGACGGCGCGGGCCAAGCCATAGATCAGCTTTCCTGCGAGGTCGCGTGACTCCTCGAGTCTCTGCCAATCTTCGGGCGATATGTACCTCAGGTCCATAGCAATCTGCAGGAGGACGGAAAGCTCCGCGAGGGAGCCAAGGCCTATGTCGGCGAAGCGGCGAAGCTCCCTGCCACCGAGGCGAGCCGATCCTTCCGCGAGGTTCAGCGTCACCGAAACCGCGG
>JAYUAL010000157.1:0-2114 GCA_043741355.1 Gemmatimonadales bacterium
CTGGTCGAGTAGGGCCGGACCCGCGGGGTGGAGTACGGAGTGACCTGCCGCCGCCAGTACTGGTCGAGCGAGGGAGCGGCAATGCCGAGCACCCGCACCACCCCCTCGCTCGGCATGGTGCCCTGGAGCGGCAGCGCAATCGCGATCGCCGCCGAGAGCGGCACAGTCACCAGAAGGATCAGGATGAGCGGGCCGGTGTGCCGCACCGCGCGGCGCAGGGCCTCGACCTGCCGGTTGAGCGACGCGACCTGCGCCCCATCGCGCGCTCCCTCGATCCGGGCCTTGGCCAGCGCGAGCTGCACCTGCCGATTGTGTCGCCCCGCCGCGATGAGGCAGTCATGGACCCTGCCTCCCGCCAGGAGCCGCATATACTGGGTCTGCCGGGTCCAGAAGCTTCGGAGCAGGGCCAGGTCTTCGGCGGTTACCAGGCCGCTGTCCAGTTCCGGGGCGAGCTGGCGCTCGATGGTTCTGCGTTCCCGCCCGAGGCCGACGATCCCGACGACAATCAGCCCGACCAGGGGAATCGCCACCGCGAGCCAGGCGCGATAGACCGTTTCCCGTGCGTCGAGCGCGTTGCCGTGGGCCAGGATCCGGAACCAGCCGTTGAGGCCGATCGCACCCGCCACCCCTACGACTGGATACACTACCCGCCGGATCTTCCCCTGCGCCTCGACGGCGAGTCCCACCCCGAGCCCGGTGACACCGCCGAACAGGCCGTGGCCCAGCCCGACCAGTGCCCCGTTCACGATCGCCGCCCCGATCTTGAACGGCTCGCCGACGGAGTAGGCGCCAAACGACATGTCCCCCAGGAAGGCCTTGCCCGCGCTGAACCCCAGGCCGATGGCGATGCCGTACACGATGCCGTCCACCAGATCGCTCAGCTCGAACCATCCCCGGATCCGCGCGATGCCGGCAAAAACCAGCAGGCAGGCGCCGTAGGCCAGGCCCTTCGCAATCTCTTCAGCCGCGGCGCCGACCCAGGGGGTGAGCACCCGCGTCACGGGATCGACCAGCAGTGAGACCAGGCCGGCCGCGCCGCTGCCGAGCAGGAACGCAAGCCCCAGGCTCCACACCGGCTCGCGCTCGTTGACGTCGATGAAGCGAACCAGCGTGAGGTAGATCCAGGAAACGGCCAGAAGTACCAGCAGGTGGACCGAGGGGGAAGACATGTCGTCAGGATCCCCGTTGCTTGGTGACGTGCCGCGCGTAGGCGGAGGGCCGGTAGGCGGAGCGGTGCTCGGGGTCGAGCAGCCGGTCGGGCGCCAGGTGCTTGAGCAGGGCATGTCGCTCGATGAGCGAGCGCATGCCCGCGCCCTGCTCCGACATCCCGCCATAGAAGAGAATGATGAGCTCGGAAAAGGAGAGCCGGGCCCGGACGAAGTTGGTGTAGCGTCTCCGCTCGTCGGTCCGCTCGACCGGAAGCTGGCGGTCGTCGACGAACTTGAGGATGTGATAGAGGCTGTGGAAGTAGGGGCCCAGCATCCCCTCGTAATTCCGGAATTCTTCGAGGTAAACCCTCTTGGCCAGATCGAGCGACGGGGTCGCGGCATCGCGAGCCCGGGCCTCTCGATAGCGCTCCGAAATCCGGGTGAGCAGCATGCCAAACGCCTCGGCGCCGGACTTCGGACCCTTGCCGATATCGATTTCGCTGCTCTTCACCAGGTCCTGGTGGGCACCCAGCAGGGCGAAGAATGTGGCGTCGAACCGCTGATTCTCGAACTCCTCGGTCTGAAGCTCCATCTCCACCTGCTGCTGCTTGAAGGCCTCGCGGGTCAGCCGCAGGTCTTCCTTCTGGTGGAGGACCTGCAGTTGCTGGCCGAGGAAGGCGACGTACACCAGCGTCAGCCCCGCGAGGCTCCAGAGAACGCCGGTGGTGCCCTGCAGAAAGGTGCCGAGGCGGGACAGGTCATCGGGTCCCGTGGTGAAGCGGCTGACCCCAACCAGTCCGATGATCAGGCCGGCGCTCACCAGCCCGACGGCGAGGTAGCGAACCACCTTGATGGTACGTTCGACCGAAGCGATGCCTTGCTCGTGGCGGTCGGTATCGCTGGGCTGGGACTTCATGCTCCCAACCTATCCCCGCATGAGCGTTTCGCCAGAGAGGGGAGGGAGTG
>JAYUAL010000158.1:0-2108 GCA_043741355.1 Gemmatimonadales bacterium
CGGTGACCATCCAGTCGCGGCCGGCGCTGGCGGCGACCAGCGTGCACGAAATCGGCGGCGATGTCGTGCCCGCATTTGCCGCCGGCGGAGCGACCAGCAGTTTCGACGTGGCACCCGACGGCCGCATTCTCGTCGCCGAGCCGGTGACCGGCTCCTACACGCTCGTGCTGGTGCGCAACTGGATGGCGGCGTTACCCGCCAGGTAGTGGCGGCACCCCGCGAGACACCTGCTCAGAATGGCCAGACACGATCCCGACCAGCACCTCCAGCTGGCGCCGCTGGGCCAGGCCCACATGGCGGCCCGACTCCTTGCCGTTCCGGAACGCCAGCAGGGTCGGAATTCCCCGAATGCCGAATCGCTCCGACAAGTGCGGACTCCGATCGCTGTCTACTTTGAGCACCACGATCTTGCCGGCGTGCGCCTGGGCCAGCTCATCCACGATCGGCGCGATGATCTTGCACGGGCCGCACCAGTCGGCGTAGAAATCCACCAGGACCGGCGCGCTAGTGCCGGAGACCACCGCGTCGAAATTGGCTTCGGTGACCGGCGTGGGCCGGTCGAGGTGCAGCGGGCGGGCACAGGAACCGCACTTCGGGCCCGTGGAGAGACGCGCGAGCTTGATGCGATTGAGCGTACCGCAGAACGGGCACGGCACCGTGGCGGAGAGGTTGGTCGGTGTAGTTGGCATGGTCGCACCTGGGTGGACGGACCCGGCGAATCTCCCGCCGAGCATAGTACTTAGCAGAGGATTCTCCGAGGCCCGCGGCCTTTGACCGGCCCCGAAAGCCCCCGACTCGGGATTCGCAAAACCCTACCCGGAATGGAGCAACGCAGCGTAACCATTTGGTGCGTAATAGCTTGGCCACCACGGGCCGTCGCCCTGGTCTCAAATGATTCCGGCCCTGGGATATCCGGCGATTTGAGGCCGTACCTTTCGAACCGTACTATCTCCCCCCCCGAAGCGAATGGGACCTTGCCGGAGCCGACTCGATGGCCGATCGGTTTTTCCTGAAGACGCTGGGCCTCCCCGAAGTGACGGGGGTGGACGGCCGTGCGCTGCGGTTCAAGGTCCGGAAGCACCTCGCGCTGCTGATCTACCTCGCGGTGGATCATCAGTGGACCCATACTCGGGACGCACTGGTGGAGCTCCTGTGGAGCGGAGTCGATGCCGAGCGAGGGCGCCACTCTCTCTCGGTCGCGCTCTCGGTGCTCCGATCCGCGCTGGGACCGGAAGCGATTCGCTCGACCAATACCCAGGTTCGCCTGTTCCGAAGCCTGGTGGAGCTCGACCTCGACTTCCTCGAACGCGGAGCGATCCTCGGAGGCGAAGGTGCTCCCGCGATCGAAGTCGACCGGTTCCTCCTCGACTTCGAGGTTGAGGACGCGCCGGCATTCCAGCACTGGCGGGACCGCCACTGCGCTCAGCTCCTGCCGGCCATTCAGACGGCCTATCTCACGCTCGCCGACCATGCCCGCCGCTCGGGTGACATGCGGCGGGTGCTGATGTTCGCGGAGCGAATGCTCGCCCTCGACTCGCTGTCGGAGGAAGGCATCAGGGCCAAGATGATCGCCTTGGCGATGCAGGGCGATCGGGTCAGCGCCCTCCGGGCCTACGAGGAATGGAAGAATGAGCTGAGCCGCGAGCTCGGCGCGGCGCCCTCGGAACTGCTGGTTGGAATCGCCGCTCGGCTCCGGAGGCCGAGCGGGGAGCGATCCGTCGCCGCGGCGAGCCCGGTGGCACAGGCGGCCCATTGGGCGGACCGGCGATTCGTCGGGCGCGCGGCGGAGTTCCGCCAGCTGGTCGATGCCTGGGAGTCGACCACCCAGTTCAACACCCGCCACATCCTCCTGAGCGGTGAGTCCGGCATCGGAAAGTCGACGCTGGCCATGCGCTTCGGGGCCTCGGTGGCGCTCGAAGGCGCCGCGGTGGCGCGGGTGCAATGCTTCGAGCTGGAGCAGCGGATCGCGTTCGGAATGATCGGTGCACTGGTGGCCGGCCTGCTCGACAAGTCCGGTGCGGTCGCGACGGCGCCGGAGTCTTTGGCGGAGATCGCGCGAGTGGTGCCCCGGGTGCGGGAGCGCTTTCCCAACCTGCCCGCGCCCCGGC
>JAYUAL010000159.1:0-11823 GCA_043741355.1 Gemmatimonadales bacterium
GCGGCCTGGGTGGGCGAGGTGAAGACGCCGCCCAGTTGCGGATTGATGACTTGCAGCAGGCCGAATCCGAGGCCGAGATACGGTTCCAACTTCCCGCGCACCGGGTAGCCGGTCAGGTTGAAGCTGTAGCGACGCAAACGATCGAAGCTGACCGGTCGATTGATGCCGCCGCTTCCCGAATCCACGAACGACGAGCTGTCTTTGCTGCCGAACCCTTCATCGACGCCGACCATCAGCCCGCCGCGGCGATTCACTACGGCGACATGCGCGCCGAACGCCGGCACGCCGGTCTGGCTCTGCTTCGGGGTTTCGAACATCATCGCGCCGACCTGGGCTCCGAAGAACCACTTGAAGCGGTTATCGCGAACCTGGGCGACGTCGGTGGCCTTGGAACTCGCCGATTGCGCCTGGACCGAGTTGGCCGCGGCGACCGCCGTGAGGGCGAGCAGCGGAATGGCTCGGGAGAGGATGCGCATCTGTGTTCCTCCGAACGGGAAGTCGGTGCTGTTGAGGATCGATTCTGCGATGGATGAAGGGGGGCATAAGGCTCCCGCTCCAGCCCGATCACGGCAAACCCCGTGCTCGGAGGGCGATTGGAGGCTGAGCCGGGACATGGGGGCCCATTCCGACCGGAACGCGCCCCGTACCAATACTGTAAGCCATTGTAAAATAAATACTTGGACGACAGGCAGTCGAGGCTAAGTCCGAAGGCGGTGGTCCGGTTCTCGACCGTCCGAGGACGGCTGGCCTCCCGAAACGCATCCTTTCGGCAAAAGGCCACAAGCCCGGACTGGCTCCCTCCGGGCTAGATCAGTCCGAGCTTCCGGCCCACTCGGCGAAATGCGTCGAGGGCCTGGTCCAGATCTTCGCGAGTATGGGCCGACGAGAGCTGGCAGCGCACCCGCGCCGTGCCTTGGGGCACCACCGGGTAGCCGAACCCGGTGACGAAGACGCCTTCGTCGAGCAGCATCTCGCTGACTTTGATCGCCGCGGCGGTCTCACCAATGATCACGGGGACGATCGGCGTTTCCCCGGCTAGCGGCTGGTACCCCATCTCGTTGAGGCGCTCCCTGAAATACCGGACATTGTCGCGCAGGGCACTGACCCGCTTGGGGTGGGCCTCGAGGAAGCGAACCGCCGCCATGGCGCTTCCCGCGACGGTGGTAGGCAAGGCGTTGCTGAAGAGCTGGGGCCGGCCCCGCTGGGTGAGATAGTCGCAGAGCGCCTCGGAGCCGGCGACGAACCCGCCGGCCGCGCCACCCAGCGCCTTGCCGAGCGTGCTGGTGATGATGTCGATCTGTCCCAGCATGCCGAAATGCTCGGCGGTTCCGCGCCCGGTCTTGCCCAGGACGCCGGTCGCGTGACTGTCGTCCACCACGAGGACCGCGCGGTGCTTGCGGCAGACTTCGGCCAGCCCCGGCAGGTTCGCGATGGCGCCTTCCATGGAGAAGACGCCGTCGGTGATTACCATCTTGACCTGGCGGTCCCGGGCCGCGCCCAATTTGGCGTCGAGGTCGGCGAGGTCGCTGTGCTCGTAGACGCCGGTCTGGCACTTGGTGATCGCCTTGGCGAGGCGGATGCCGTCGATGATCGAGGCGTGGTTGAGCCGGTCGCTCAGCACCAGATCGTGCTCGGTGAGCACCGTAGTGGGCAGCGCCTCGTTGGCGTTCCAGCAACTGACGAATGAAAGCGAGGCCGCGGTTCCCACGAACCCGGCGAGCACGGCCTCGAGCTCGCGATGAATCGTGAAGGTGCCGCAGATGAACCGCACTGACGCGGTTCCCGCGCCGAACCGGTCCAGGGCGGCCTTGCCCGCCGAGATCACGGAGGGCTCGCCGGAGAGGCCCAGGTAGTTGTTGGAGGAGAGGATGATGACTTCGCCCCGGCCCTCCATGCGGACCCGGGGGCCCTGCGGCCCCTCGAGATGGTTGAGCCGCTTGTAGACCCCGGCCCGCTTGAATTCTTCGATGCTCTCGACCAGTCGGGCCTCGAGCGGGGCGGTCACTGGGCGATCTCCAGGATGACCTTGCCGGTCTTGCCGTCCTTGATGACGCCGATGGCGTCGGCGATCGCCTCGATGGGGAACCGGTGGGTGACCACCGGGAGCGGGTCGAGCTGACCGTTCCGGAGGAAGCGGGCCATCTGCTGCCAGGTGGTGTACATCTTCCGTCCGGTCACGCCATAGAGGGTAAGTCCCTTGAAGATCACGTCCCGGGCGAAATCGACTTCGGTAGTACGGCTCGGAGTGCCGAGCAGATTGACCCGTCCCCCGAGCCGCGCGGCGGCGAAGGCCTGGCTGTGGCCGGCGGGGTGGCCGCTCATCTCGCATACCAGATCTACCCCATCGCCGCCGGTCAGCTCCCGGATCCGGGCCAGCACGTCATCGCGGCCGGGGTTGAGGGTCACATCGGCGCCCATGTTTTTGGCGAGCGAGAGCCGCATGTCATTGAAGTCACTCGCGATGACGAGCGAGGCACCCGCTGCCTTCGCGACGCCGCAGGCAAAGCAGCCGATCGGCCCGCAGCCGAGCACGAACACCGTGCTGCCGGGCACATCGCCGCCTTCGAGGACGGTGTGGACGGCGTTGCCGATCGGGTCCATGATGGCCCCGACGTCCATCGGGATACCGTCGAGCTTCATCACATTGGACGCGGGCATCGCGATGTAGTCGGCGAAGGCGCCGTCCCGGTCCACCCCGATGATCCGGGTGCGGCTGCAGAGGTGGGCGTGCCCGGTCCGGCACTGCAGGCAATGGCCGCAGACGATGTGGCCTTCCGCGGTGACCTTGTCTCCGATCGCGAGGAGACCCTCCGCAGCCGCCTCGGCACCGAGGGCCGCGATTTCACCGGCAAACTCGTGGCCGATCACCACGGGGGGCTTGAGCCGGGCGCTGGCCCAGGCGTCCCATTCCCAGATGTGCAGATCGGTTCCGCAGACGCCCGCCGCGTGGACCCGGATCAGCACATCGCCGGGCCCGTACCCGGGGGTGGGGACCTCGCGTACCTCCATGCCGGGGCCGGGGGCCGTCTTGACGATCGCGCGCAGATTGACCTCGGAGGTTGTCGGAGAGCGGCGTAAATATGGGGCGAGTACTGCTCAGGACAAAGCGGGGACGGCTTCCGGGACGGGCTCGATTCGGACCGCGCTGATCTTGAATTCGGCGATCTTGGCGTAGGGATCCAGCGCCGGATTGGTGAGGAGATTGGCCGCGGCCTCCCGGAAGTGCATCGGGATGAACACCTGGCCCGGCGCCTGGCGATTCGAGATTCGCACCCCGATCAGGACGCTGCCGCGACGGGAGGTCACCCGCACCGTCTCTCCCTCCGACACACCGAGCGCTATCGCGTCCGCGGCGCAGATCTCCACCACCGGTACCGGCTCTCGCGAGTCGAGGCCTTCGGACCGCCGGGTCATCGTGCCGGTGTGCCAATGGTACATCTGGCGTCCGGTGTTGAGGAAAAACGGGTACTCCGGGCTGGGCAGCTCGCCGGGGGGCAGGAACTCCACCGGCACCAGCAGCGCCTTGCCGTCCGCGGTGGGAAACTTGTCGTCAAAGAGGAACGCCGTGCCCTTGGAGTCGGGCGTGAGTACCGGGTACTGGAGCGAACCCTCCCGCTTGAGCTTGGCGTAGGAGATCCCGCGCCAGGTGGGCGTCACCCGCGCGATCTCGTCCATCACTTCGCCGGGCGAGTTGAACGGCGTGGGCAGCCCGAGCCGGCGGGAGAGGTCCACCAGGATGTCGAGATCCTGGCGGGCCTGCCCGGGGGTCGGCACCGCGGCATTGGCGAGCTGGATGTGACGATCGGTGTTCGCGAAGGTCCCCTCCTTTTCCGCGAACGACGAACCGGGCAACACCACGTCGGCCCACCGGGCGGTCTCGGTCAGGAAGAGATCCTGGACCGCGAGGAATTCCAGCTTCCGGACCCACTCTTCCGCCTTGGCCACGTTGGGATCGGAGAGCACCGGATTTTCGCCCATCACGAACATGCCGCGGACCGGGCTGCCCTCCTTCACGATTTCGGTGACCATCAGGCCGTTCTCGAGGGAGAGCGCGGCCTCGGGCACGCCCCAGGCCGCGGCGTATTCCGCGCGGTTGGCCGGGTCGGTGACCGGCCGATAGTCGGTGTAGGCGAAGGGAATCGCGCCCATGTCGCTGGCGCCCTGCACGGTGTTCTGGCCCCGGATCGGGATCATGGCCGCGCCCCAGCGGCCGATCATCCCGCAGGAGAGCAGGAGGTTGAGCAGGCTGGTCACGATGTCGGTGCCGGTGGCGTGCTGGGTCAGGCCCATGGCCCAGAGCGTCGAGGTGTTGGGCCCCCGGGCGTAGAGCTCGGCGGCCCGCCGGATGAGGCCGCGCGGAATCCCGGTAATTTTTTCCGCCAGCTCCAGGGTGTAGGGCTCGACGGCCTTGGCCACCGCCGCGAATTCCCGGGTGCGTTTGCGGACAAATTCTTGATTGGTCAAGCCGGCCGCGATGATGTGCGCCAGCATGCCGTTGTACAGGGCGACATCGGTGCCCGGCAGCATCTGGAGGTGGATATCGGCCAGGCCGGCGAGCTCGGTGGTGCGGACGTCGGCCACGATCATCGTGGCCCCCTTGGCCTTGGCCCGCTTGATCAGGGCGCCGAAGACCGGGTGGCTCTCGGTGGTATTCGCTCCGGCGATGAAAATGACGTCGCAGGCCTCTTCAATCTCGCGCATCGACCCGGACGCCGCCGCCGTGGCGAGCGACCGGTTCATCGCCGCGACGGAGGTCGAGTGGCAGAGCCGGGTGCAATGGTCGACGTTGTTGGTGCCGAACCCCGCACGGACCATCCGCATCAGAACGTAGTTCTCTTCGTTGCTGCACTTGGCGGAGGAGAACGCCGCGAGCGCGCCGGGACCCTGGGTGTTCCGGATACGGAGCAGCTCCTGGGCAGTGAGGCTCATCGCCTCGTCCCAGCTGGCGTGCCGGAACTGCTGGTACCACTCCGGGGGCGTGGCGTTGCGGTCCCGCACGTCGCCGTCATCCAGGAGCGGCATGCCGGTCTGCGGCGACTTGCCGGCCTGCCGCTTAGGAGGCCTTGGCTTCCGTCCCCGGCCTTCTTCCGCCACCGTGGGCCAGTCCCCGCTGCGGTACCGGGGCGATTCGCCGGTCCAGACCCACTCCGCGTCCAGTTGCTCCCAGCCCTTCCGGATCAGCGGGACGGTGAGGCGATCGCGGTGCTGAGGGAAGTCGTATCCGAACCGCCCTTTGACGCAGGTGGAGCCCTGGTTCGGGGTGCGCTCCTCGATCCACGGCGAGGTAACCCGAACCACCTCGTTGTTCCTGGTCTGGATGTCGATCTGGCAACCGACGCCGCAATACGGGCAAACGGAGCGGACGGTGCGGTCGGGATGCTGGATCTGATCGGCGCTGAAGCGCTTGCGGGGCATCACTTCGAAAATGGCGCCGGTGGGGCAGACCCTGACGCACTCGCCGCACCAGGTGCAGCCGGCATGGTCGGGGTCGCCGTCGCCTCCGACGATAATCTCGGTGTGCGACCCCCGCTCGGCGACGTCGAGCACACCGACTTCCTGGATGTCCTCGCAGGCGCGAACGCAGCGGGTACACAGCACGCAGAGGGACATGTCATGGCTGATCATCACATCGCCGGGGCGGGTATCGCCGCCGCGGAGCGGCAGCTCGCGCGAGGCGGCGCCGGTCACCCCGTATCGAGTGACGTATCGCTCGAACTCGTTCCGGGGCTGATCGCGTCCGCCGTTGCCGAGGTGGTCACCCGGATACCGCTCGAGGAGGAACCGGAGCACGCTCTTCCGGTTGTCCACGGCCGCCGCCGACTCGGTTTCGACCACCGTGTCGGGCACGGCCGGCGTTCCGCAGGAGGGTACCAGCTTCGGCGAACCCTGGACGGATACGAGGCAGATGCGACAGTTGGCGACGTTGGGGAGCTTCGGATACCAGCAGAGCGTTGGGATGTCGATTCCGTGGGCCCGGGCGGCGTCGAGAATCGTCGCACCAGGCTCGAAGGGTACTGCCGCTCCGTTCAGGGTGAAGCTCGGCATTCAGGGCTCGAAAGATCGGGGAGGCCGGCCGGTTCGAGGATACGGCCCCCGCGCGGCTCGGCGCAAGCTCCCGGGCCGGCGTCCTCGCTCCAGACGTAGGCCCAGAAGGGAGCACCGGTCCGCCGGTGGGTTCCGGCCCGGATGATGATGCCTCGGGGTTCCCGCTTATCGAGTGCCAGCGCCGGTGTGACCATGGTGTCTCCTCAGTCAACAGGAGACGAATGACCATCACCGGGTCACACCATGGTCTACGTTAACGGTATTTCAGGCGAATGAGGCTCGGGACGGGGCCGAGGGAAGCGGCCGCGAGATGAGAATCCCCGGCGCGGTTTCGCGCTTGGTGCCCCTCCGCTGCGCCCTCATCGAGAGCGGAATCCGCTCCCAGTCGGGGTACAGCGACAGCCAGCTCTCCGCCGGGCCGCCGGCGTCTCCCGGCAGTACCGCATGGATGCCGCCGGGAACCGTGACGTCCTGGAGCTGGGCCATGAGCGTCATGCGGCGCGGCGAGGGCAGCGCCGCCAGGGTGGCCCCGTCGATCACCACCAGATGAATCGGGCCGACGGGAGGAAACCAGTTCCCCAGCATGACCACGAGGGCCTCGAAGTTGCCGGTGAGCGATTCGGCTGCCATCCGGGTTTCGATCCGGGTGCAGGTGGCATTGTCTCCCACCAGGCAGGTGACCCGGACCTCGTGGGCCGCGAGGAGATAAAGCGCGGACTCCACTCCCCCGCCCACCACCAGCGCGTGGTCCCCCGATTCCAACCGCGGCAGGATGGCCGAGACGGCGTTGTGGCGTTCCAGCCCCCAGTGCGTGGGTGCCTGCTGCGCCTGCCGGAGCTTGGCGAACTTCTGCCGCCACTTGGTAAACGTGGGGATGCGCAGCCGCTTCACGATGATCTTGTCGACGGTTTCATCCACCAGGACTTCAGTCAGGAAGTACTGGCCGCTGGGGGCATCCTGGAGCTCGCTGAGGGCGTCGTTGCCCAGGCGAAGCAGGTCCTCCCGGGCGATGGAATTCTTGTAGTCCTCGATTCGCTGGAGCAGGTATTCATGGTAGCGCTGCTTGGCGGAGAGAACGGGACGCGCCCGCCGGGTCCGGGCGGACTCGGTTCGAGCGTCGAGCTGGGCGACCGTGAGCATCGTACCTAAACTAAGACAGGATCGTGGTTTAGTCACCCCTCAGCCCGCAAGACCACCCCTTTGAGATAGCCGGTCTCCGGAATCGTCACCACCTCGGGGTGGTCCACTCCCTGTCCCAGGTGCTCCGTCAGGGTGAGCACCCGGCCGCTGTCGCGCGCCGCCTCACCGATCATCTCCAGAAATTCGGGGCGACGGACGTGGAAGGAACAGGAGGCAGACAGTAGCACGCCTCCCGGGGCGAGGAGTCGCATTGCGCGGAGATTGATCTCGCGGTAACCGGTGAGCGCCTGGGCCACGGCGCTCTTGGACTTCGCGAAGGCGGGAGGATCCACGACGATGGTGTCGAAACGAATCTTGGCGCGCGCCATCGCGCGGAGGGCCTCGAAGGCGTCGCCCTCTTGCCACTTGATATTGCTCAGCCGATTCAACCCGGCATTTGTGGCGCCGCGGCGGAGCGCGTCGGCGCTGGTGTCGAGCGCGACCACCGCGCCGGCCCGGCGGGCCAGATGCAGCGCGAAGGAGCCGTGGTAGGCAAAGCAATCAAGGGCATTTCCCCCCGGAAGCACCAACTCGCCGGCCCGGAAACGGTTGGGGCGCTGATCGAGGAACGCGCCGGTCTTCTGGCCAGTCCACGGTGCCGCGAAGTAGCGAACGTCGCCTTCCCGCACTTCGATCTCGTCAGGCACTGCGCCATGCACCAGCTCGACCTTCTCGGGGAGTCCCTCGTGACGCCGCACGCCCACATCGTTCCGGAGCAGCACTCCCGCCGGCGCCAGCACCCGAACCAGCGCCTCGAGGATGTCGCCCCGCATCGTCTCCAGCCCGGCCGAGAGCAGCTGAGCCACCACCCAGCGATCGTAGCGGTCCACCACGAGCGAGGGCAGGCCGTCGCCTTCGCCATGGACGACCCGGTAGGCGGTGGCGTCGATGCTGTCGCGGCGGGCGAGCGCGCGGCCCAGCCGCTCGACCCACCAGTCTGCATCGACCGGCCGATCGGTCCGTTCCAGCAGGCGAAGCCGGATTTCCGAGCGCGGCGAACAGAGCGCCTGGCCGATGAATTTGCCGCGGGGATCTTCCACTCGCACCAGCCCCGGCACGTCGGGCGCGCTGGAGACATCGCTGGCGTAGATCCAGGGATGACCGCGGACCCAGCGGTCGGCACCCCGTCGGGTGACGACCGCGTGGGAGTCCGGCCCCGGGCCGCTCACGGTCGTGATAAGATTGGGTCCATGCGCGACAATCTAGCGGCGCTGCTCCGGCTCATGCTGGTAATCGACGATCAGCTTCTGCCGAGGCGCGATCTCCTCACCACCTGCAGGCAGGCGGTGCAGGGCGGCGTCACTTGCGTGCAGCTCCGGCTCAAGCTGGCTTCTCCGCGTGAGCTTATCGAGGCGGCGCGCGAGCTCATTGGCGGGCTCGAGGTGCCGGTGGTGATCAACGACCGCCTCGACGTAGCGCTCGCGGCCGGTGCGGCCGGCGTTCACCTGGGCCCCGACGATCTCCCGGTGGCGCTGGCGCGGGGCATCGTTCCGGCGGGGTTCTGGATTGGCGCCTCGGTCGGCAATCCGGTTGAGGCCGAGCTGGGACGGGACGCTGACTACTGGGGTATCGGACCGTGGCGTAGCTCCGCCACCAAGCCGGATGCGGGCGCCCCGCTGGGCGGCAAAGGATTCCGGGAGCTCTGCGCGCTTTCGCGGGGGGTTCCCTGCGTGGCGATTGGGGGCATCAGACCGGAGGATGTTCCCGCCGTGTTCGAAGCGGGCGGGAGCGGGGTGGCGGTGGTTTCCGGGATTCTCGGCGCACCGGACGTGGAATGCGCCGCGAGCAGTTACCGGTCACCAGCGTAGCTCGGGCTCGGTGGAGGCAGCGACCTGCTCCCGGGTCCACCCCGGCAGCAGTTCCACCAGCTTGAGACCCTCGGGTGCCACGTCGATGACGCAGCGCTCGGTGATGATCCGGTGCACGCACCGCTCCCCGGTCAGCGGGAGGGAGCACTGCTTCAGAATCTTGGGCTTCCCGTCCTTGGAGCAGTGCTCCATGACCACGATCACCCGGCGCGCGCCGGCCACCAGATCCATCGCGCCGCCCATTCCTTTGACCATCTTGCCGGGGATCATCCAGTTGGCCAGATCACCCTTCTCGGACACCTGCATCGCACCCAGAATGGTGAGCGGCACGTGGCCGCCGCGAATCATCGCGAACGACGTGGCGCTGTCGAAGTAGCTGGTACCGGGAAGCTCGGTGACGGTTTCCTTGCCGGCATTGATCAGGTCGTGGTCCTCTTCTCCCTCATACGGATAGGGCCCCACGCCGAGCATCCCGTTTTCCGATTGTAGCACGACTGGAATCCCCTCGGGCACGCAGTCGGCGATCATGGTCGGTATGCCGATGCCGAGATTCACGTAGTAGCCGGTCTGCTCGGTGAGCGCCAGCAGCTCGAGGGCGGCCCGCCGCACGATCACGTCCCGGACGTCGCCGCTCATGGGCGCTTCCTCACAGTGCGTCGCTCGATGAGATGGGACGGGGCCCGGGCCTGAAAGATCCGTTGCACGAAGATGGCCGGCGTATGCACCAGATCCGGCTCCAGCTCACCCGGCTCCACCAGATGCTCCACCTCCGCGATGGTGATTTTCCCGGCCATCGCCATCATCGGATTGAAGTTTCGGGCCGTCTTGCGATACACCAGGTTGCCGAGGCGGTCGCCCTTCCAGGCTTTCACGAGGGCGAAATCGCCGGTGAGGCCACGCTCCATCACATAGCGGCGTCCGTCGAACTCACGGACCTCCTTGCCCTCGGCCACCAGCGTGCCGACCCCGGTTGGGGTAAAGAAGGCCGGAATCCCGGCGCCGCCGGCACGGATCCGCTCCGACATGGTGCCCTGGGGCGTCAGCTCGACTTCGATCTCTCCGGCCAGCAACTGCTGCTCGAAGGTCTGGTTCTCGCCGACATAGCTGGAAATCATCTTCTTGATCTGCCGGTTCTTGAGCAGGTGCACCAGGCCGTGCTCGGAAGTGCCGGCGTTGTTGGACACGATAGTGAGATTTCTGGCTCCGAGGTCGCGCAGCGCGAAGATGCACTCTTCCGGAACACCGGCCAGCCCGAAGCCGCCCACGAAGAGACGGGCCCCATCGGGAATGTCGGCGCAGGCGGATTTGGCGTCGGGGAAGACTTTGTTCACGTCATAGCTCTCGGTCGAGGGACGCGCGGGCCGGAAATATACCTTCTGCGTCCGCACGGCATCATTGGGTCCGGTGAGGCCGTACGATACCGCTCGCGGCTTCGAGCGTATCCAGATCCACGCCGGTTCGCCCCGGAAACGCCTTGACGAGCTCCTGGGTCGCGACGTTGCCCGGCGCGCCCGGGGCGTAGGGGCACCCGCCGATGCCGCCGACGCTGGCATCGAAGATCCGGATGCCCATCGCCTCTGCGGCGATGACGTTGGCCACCGCCTGGCCAAAGGTGTCGTGGAAGTGGAGAGCGAACCGGCTGGCCCCTCCCGCGACGGGTATCAGTTTCTCGAGCAGCCGACTCACCTCGGGGGATGTCGCCCTGCCGATGGTGTCTCCAATCGAAAGCTCGGCGCAGCCCAGGTCGAGCAGCGCCCGGGCGACGTCGAGCACTTTGTCGGGCGTGATGGGTCCTTCAAATGGGCAATGGAATGCGGTGGAGATGTACCCGCGTACCGGGACCTTGGCCCGCCCGATAACCGGCCTGAACCGGACCAGCGTCTCGGCGATCGTGGCGTTGGTGTTCTTGAGGCTGAACGTCTCGCTCGCCGCGGTGAACACCGCCACCTTGTCGGCCCGGGCGCGCTCGGCCCGCTCGAGACCCTGCTGGTTGGGCACCAGTGCCATGTAGGTCACGCCGGGGGCGCGCCGAATCGCGGCAAAGACCTCTTCCGCATCGGCAAGCTGAGGAATCCACCTGGGGCTCACGAACGAGGACACCTCGATTTCGGCGAGCCCGCTGAGCGAGAGCGCGTCGACGAACCCGACTTTCGCCTCGGTGGGCACGATGCGGGCTTCGTTCTGGAGACCGTCGCGGGGGCCGACTTCAACGATGCGGATGGGATCGTCGCGATTCATTTGACCTCAAACACCCGGGCGCCGGTCAGCTCGGCCGCCAGCCGCCACCGCCCCGGGTACATCTCCTGAAGCAGGCCGAACCGGACCGCATCGATGGGCTTGAGATAGGGGGTCGGGGGATCGTCGAGCACGAGGATGTACCTGGGGTGGAAGTGCTCTTCGAATTTCCGGAGGATTGCCGGGTCCTCCGTAACCGGAAGCAGCGCGGTCGGTCGGCCGGTGGCAAAATTGATCCGATCGGACCAGGTGGCCTGGACGCGAGAGGCGGGCGGCGTGTTCGCCAGGATCCACTCCGATGCGACGGCAAGGTGGTGCTCCGTCGAGTTGGGCGGCGGCGGAGCCCCACGGGCGCGATCCAAGATGAACGGTCCGGCGGTCACCAGACCGAGGGCGACATAGAGGCCGATGGCGGCGGGTGTCAGGTTCGGCAACCGCGCGTCCCGGAGCCGCGCAGCCAAACGGTTCAGTGGTCTCCATCCTACTGTCAGCGCGACAAGGGCTAAGGCCCAAAACCCCGCGGCGAGCACGTCTTGTTTGGACATTGAGAGCCCTC